>JAKAFI010000273.1 GCA_021818005.1 Acidobacteriota bacterium
AACTACGGCACCTGCAACGCGCTCGGCATCACGCGCCAGTGGCGCTCGGCGTGGACCGGCGGCAACTCGTAGGCCGGCACGGGCGAAGTTGGCCCCTGCGCGGCCCCCAAGTGATGAGCTCGACGCGCCCGCCGGCCGCGATCGCCGGCGGGCGCGGGTGCATCCGGGCCACCCGCCCGGGAGGGGAGGCGGCATGAAGACCTCGATCTTCGTCCTCGTCGCGTCGCTGCTCGCCGCGAGCGCGCTGGCGGTGATGCCGGCGACCGACCAGTTCGTCCCCGCGCTGGCGCACGCCGGCGGGTTCGGCGACGCCCAGTGGCGCGGCGACGTGTGGATCTACAACCCCGCCGCCGACCGGCCGGCCACGGTGGACATCTACCTCCTGCTACGCCAGCCAAACCCCACTCCCACCTCCCAGCGCATCACGGTCCAGCCGGGAGAGACGCGGTACCTCGAGGACGTCATCGGGACCGGCCTGTTCGGGCTGACGGACACGGCCGGCGGCGTCCGGGTCGTCTCCTCGAGCCCCGTCGTGGTGACCGCGCGCAGCTACAACGCCAACGTCACCACCTCCAAGGGCACCGCCACCTCCGGCCAGTTCTTCGGCGGCGTGCCGGCGGCGATCGCGGTCGGCGCCGGCGACGCCACCGACGTGATCGGCCTCGACCAGGACCCCAGCGGCACGACCGCGGGGTTCCGCTCCAACCTGGCGCTCGTCGAGACGACCGGCAACGCCGTGAGCTTCGCCATCGACCGGGTCGACCCCGACGGCACCGTGGTCGGCACCCTGGCGTGCGACGGCAGCGGTACCTGCGCCCCGCTCGGTCCCTGGGAGGTGCGCCAGCTCGACCTCGTGCTGACGAAGTTCTCGCCGCCGAGCGGCGCCAACCAGCGCCTGCGCATCCGCGTCACCGGCGGCAGCGGCCGCCTGATCGCGGCCGGGTCGCGCATCGACAACGTCACCGGCGACCCCTCGACGGTCGAAATGGCGGGCGGCGGCCGCGCCGGGACGTACGTGTGCAAGCTCGAACGCAGCGACTACGAGAGCCCGCTCACGCTGACCGTGGACCAGGGGGCGGTGACGGCGCTCGACGCCACGGTGCTGTTCACCGACGCGGACGTGCCCGCCTGCTCGAACTTCCAGGTGCTGCGCCTGGCCGGTCCGCTGGCCACGCCGGTGGCGTACGACGACGCCGGTACCTTCAACTTCGTCGCGAGCAACGCGTCGCTGGGGGCGACGCTGCAGGTCAACGGCACGATCGCGGTGACCGGCGCGCTCTCCGGCAACGCCACGGTGACGATCACCGGCGTGCCCGGTTGCAGCGGAACGAAGAGCTGGCCGTTGGCGGGCGCGCGGCTGCCGTAGCGCTTCCACGGCCGGCGGTGAGAGCGGTGTCGCCGACCGGGCGGTGCGAAACAATCGCAGTCGCGGATCGTAGAACGGGCCGGCGACGGGGAGATCGGCATGGCTACGGTGGCGAGCAACGTGATCGCACGGGAGTTGCGTGAGCGCCGCGTGCAGCTCGAGATCGCGCGCGAGACGGCGGCGGCCGAAGCTGACATCGACCGGCTGCTCGCGGAGGTCGACGCCGCGCTCGCCCGCGTCGGTGCGGGCACGTACGGCCTGTGCGAGGTGTGCCACGACCCGGTCGAGCCCGAGCGGCTGCAGGCGGACCCCCTCCTGCGCTTCTGCATCGACCACCTGAGCGCGCCGGAGCAGCGGGCGCTCGAGCAGGACCTGCAGACGGCCGCGCGCGTCCAGCGGGGCCTGCTCCCGGAGCAGGACATCGCGGCCCCCGGGTGGGAGATCAGCTACCACTGGGAGCCCGCCGGCCTCGTGAGCGGCGACTGGTGCGACGTCGTCCGCCACGACGGCGACCTCTTCTTCATGTTCGGCGATGTGTCGGGGAAAGGGGTCGCGGCGGCGATCCTGATGTCGCACCTGCACGCGACGTTCCGCACCCTGGTGCCGGGGACCCCGAAGGTCGGCCACCTCGTCGAGAGCGCCAACCGCGTCTTCCGCGAGAGCACCCCATCGCCCTATTTCGCGACGCTCGTATGCGGGCGGGCCGCGGCCTCGGGGGAGGTCGAGCTGTGCAACGCGGGTCACTGCCCGCCGGTCGTCCTCTCCTCGCGCGGCGTCGAGACCGTGGCGCCGACCGGGCTCCCGGTCGGCACGTTCTTCTCGGCGGCGTACGGCTCGCGCGGCGTGAGGCTGGACGCCGGCGACGCCCTGGTGCTCTACACCGACGGGCTGACCGAGGCGCGCGACCGCTCCGACGCCGAGTACGGGACGGACCGGCTGGCCCGCACCCTGGCCGGCGCGCGCGGGCTGGCGGCGGGGGCGGTCGTGGCCGCCTGCCTCGAGGACCAGGCGGCGTTCCTCGCCGGCGCCCCCAAGCGCGACGACCTCACCGTGATGGCGATCCGCCGGACCGCCTGACGCGATCCTACCGGAGCCCACGAGCCGGCGTCAGGACGGGACCGCGTCCGCGAGCAGGAACTCGAGGACGTTGGCCGCCGAGTAGTTCTCACCCCAGCGCTGCACCAGCTCGCGGAGCTGGTTGAAGCACGCCCCCACGGTCAGCAGCGGCTTTTCGAGGTCGCCGTCAGGCAGCGTGCGGCCGACGCCCACGTTGGCCAGGAGAGCGTTGCACAGGCACTTTCGCCCCTCGGTTTCGGCGGGGTCTCCCCCTTTGGTGCGCCAGGCCGACTCGGGCTCAGCGGGACAGCGATAGCCGATCTGGCCGTCCTCGCGCTTGTAGATGCGGCTGAGGAACCCGAGGTTGCAGACGCGCGGTCGCTTGAGGTACTCGGTCACCTCGGAGAGCGTGCCTTCGAGGTTGAGGACCTTGAACGGGAACCCCGTCGGCGAGGCGAGCGCGTCGGTGACGACCCGGCCGATCCCCTCGACGGCCTTGCGCAGCGCCGCGAGCTTGAGCGACAGCACGAGGCCCGATTCGCGGCAGAACGCGAACGCGGTTCCGACCTGGATGCCGGTCGCCCCGCGTGCGAGCGCGTCGCGCAACCGGCCAGCGTTGCCGAACCCTCCGGCCAGGTAGAACGGCACCCCGAGGTCGGCGATCTTCGCGAGGTCGACCTCGTCCCTGAGGCCGTACACCGGCTCCTGGCCGCGTTCGAGCGCCGCTCCGCCGCGCGGGGGCGCATTGTGCCCGCCGGCCACCGGGCCCTCGACGACGAGCCCGTCGATCCGTCCGGAGGCCTTCCTCGTCATCGTGGTCGCGAGGACGTTCGAGGCGACGATCGGGAAGAACGCTGGCCGGCGCAGCTCGCGTCGCGCCCCTGCCAGGACGTGGGCGGGCGACAGGTGGGCGCGGAAGTCGTCAAGCGGGCCTGCGCCTTCGACGGCAAGCGTCATCGTGACGTCCTCGCCACGGCTCAACTGCTCGAGGATGGCGGGGACCTCGCGCGGGATCCCCGCCCCCATGATCACCAGGTCGACCTCGGCCAACATCGCGCCGTAGAGGCTTGCCAGCGTCGGGATCTGGATCTTGGTCAGCAGGTTGATGCCGACCGGCCTGTCGTGCCCCTGCTTGGCGAGGAGCACCTCGACGAACGTCGCCGCGATGGTCTCCTGGACGAGCTCGGCCGGATCGTCGACGCGGTGCCGCTTGGGGAACCTCGCGCGCTCGCCGGCGGCACGCGGGCCCGAGAAGTACGTGGCGACGATACGGTCCGCGACCCGCTGATCGGGGAACGCCGCGAGGGCGCGGCGCACGTGAGCGCCCTCGTCGCCCGCCCGCAGGCGCCCCGCCATGATCGCTTCGATCCCGGTGCCCGAAACGATCCCCAGCTGACCCGCGCGGGACACGGCCCGCGCCAGCGTCCAGTTGGAGACGCCCGCCCCCATCCCTCCCTGGATGATCACCGGATCCTGCACCGCGCACCTCCGTTCGGCCCGGCACGGGCCGCGAACCGAAGCCGAGGCATCCGGGATCGGGTCGGCCTGACGGCGCCGCACGTGACGGCGGATCATCGGCCGCACGTGCGCCGGGAGGACGGCTCCCCCCGGACCGCCGAACCGTGATTGTAGCAGCGGACCGAGCGCCGTCCCCGCAGCGGCCCGGCCCGCGTTGCGGACGCGGCCGCGTCCGACGGGACGACGATGGGCGGCCCGAGCGGGCCGCCCATCGGTCACAGCACGGCAGAAACGCCGCTTAGCTTGCGACCTCGACCACCTTGGTGCCGGCCATCTTGTCGCCCCAGCGGCGGCCCTCGGCGTCGGTGAGGACGAGGATCGCCTCCATCAGGTTGATCAGGCCGCCGATCATGAAGATGGGGATCGAGATCAGGTGCCCGGCCACGGGCACGATCCAGAGGAAGTAGCCGATCGCGTAGATCGCGAGCGGTATGTTGCGCTTCATCGAGGTGCTCTGGTCCATCGGC
>JAKAFI010000274.1 GCA_021818005.1 Acidobacteriota bacterium
GAAGCCGAGGATCGAGATCGGCAGCTCCGGGATCTTGGGGAAGCACCTGACTTGCACCGTCACCCACCCTCCACGGCCGGGCAGTGTACCCCGGGCTCCGGGCTCCGGGACGACCGTGGCTCGTGGCTCGTGGTTCGTGGATCGAAGAGACCGGCGTCCGGAAGACCGTGGTCAGTGGTCCGTGGTCCGTGGTCCGTGGTCCGTGAACGACAAGACGCGAGTGACAGGACAAAGGGGTAACCGTGTGTAGCCGCGCGGCCCCAAGCGCTTCATCCGAAGGCTACCGCTCCATCGAAGGCAGGGCCACACACCTCGCGGCGTGTAGCCGCGCTGCCGAGTTTGGCAGGGGCCGGGTACGACACTTTGGTGCCTGGGGTCTTGTATGTAGGTGGGCGTATCGCGCAGCTGCTTGCGCTGGAAAGCCGAACCGCGAACAAGGTGTCGTAGCCGGCCCCTAGCAAGGCGGACGAGGCGGGAGGAGCGGAGCGTGCTTGGAAGGCACGTGAGCATCCGAGCCGCCGAGTCCAACGCCGGGCGAGACGCGGCTCAGCCGCGGCTCGCGGGGGCACGGGGGGCGAGAGCGGCCGGGCGGGTGGGTGGAGCGGCCGCGGGTCCCCCGCCCGGATAGATGGTCCGAAATCGGCAGCGCCCCCTGCGGGTTAGAATCCGCACGGGGGTGAGAGTGACACCTGAAGAAATCCGCGCCGCGCTCGATCGTATCTTGCCCGGCGTGCAAAAGCCCGGCCGCTACCTCGGCCTCGAGCGCAACACCATCGTGAAGGATTGGGGCTCGGCGGCCGTGCGAGTGCTCCTCGCCTTCCCCGACGAGTACGGGATCGGGATGTCGCACCAGGGGACGCGCATCCTCTACCACATCGCCAACTCGCGCCCCGACGCGCTCGCCGAGCGCGCCTTCGCGCCGTGGCCCGACATGGCGGCGGCGATGCGCGCCGCCGGGGTGCCGTTGTACGGGCTCGAAAGCTACCACCCGGCGCGCGACTTCGACCTCGTCGGGATCACGCTGCAGACCGAGCTGAACTACGTCAACGTGCCGTACCTCCTGGACCTCGCGGAGATCCCCCGCTTCGCGCGCGACCGCGGCGAGGGCGACCCGCTGATCGTCGGCGGCGGCCCGTGCATGGCGAACCCCGAGCCGGTCGCCGATCTCTTCGACGCGTTCGCGATCGGCGACGGGGAGGTGCTGCTGCGGGCCCTGCTCGACGCGGTCGCGGCCGGGAAGGCCGCCGGGCGGCCGCGCGGCGAGACGCTGCGCGCGCTTGCCCGCATCCCGGGGATCTACGTGCCGCAGCTCTACCGCTGGACCCCGGCGGCGTCGCCGGCGCAGGGCGGCTCGTTCGAGCTCCTCGACGACGCCGCGACGCTCCCCGTGCTGCGCGTCTTCGCCGAGACGCTCGACCCCGCCGACATGCCGCCGCTGCCGATCGTGCCCGCGGTCGAGGTGGTGCAGGACCGGCTCGGCATGGAGGTCGTGCGCGGCTGCACGCAAGGCTGCCGCTTCTGCCAGGCGGGGTACTGGTACCGGCCGGTGCGCGAGCACGACCCGGCGACGGTGCTCGCCACGATGCAGTCGCACGTCGACTCGACCGGCTACGAGGAGGTCGGCCTGCTGTCGCTGTCCACCGCCGACTACTCGCAGATCGAGCCGCTCGCCTACCACCTCGCCGAGACGCTGGCGCCGCGCCGCGTCGGCGTCTCCCTCCCGTCGCTGCGCGCCGACGCGTTCTCGGTTGCGGTGGCGGACGCGGTGAGTCGCGTGCGCCGCTCGGGGTTCACGTTCGCCCCCGAGACCGGCTCCGACCGCCTGCGGCGGGTGATCAACAAGACGTTCACCAACGCCGACATGATCAAGGCCGCGGAGGTCGCGTTCGCGCGCGGCTGGAACCTGATCAAGGTGTACGCGATGATCGGGCTCCCCACGGAAACGGACGACGACTTGGAGGAGCTGGCGCGCCTGGCCGAGGGGATCCTCGCGGCCGCGCGCCGCGCCGGCAGCCGCAACGCCGAGGTCAAGGTCTCGGTCGGGCCGTTCGTGCCCAAGGCGTGGACGCCGTTCCAGTGGGAGCCGTTCGTGCCGGTCGCCGAGATGCGGCGGCGGATCGAGCTGCTGCGCGCCCGCTTCCGGCGCATCCGCTGGGCGAAGCTGACCTGGAACGAGCCCGAGGAGTCGGCGCTCGAGGCGCTGCTCTCGCGCGGCGACCGCCGGCTCGGCGCGGTGATCGCCCGCGCCCACGACCTCGGCGCCGTGTTCGACGGCTGGGGCGAGTGGTTGCGCCTGCCCGCCTGGAACCAGGCGCTCGCCGAGGCCGGAGTGGACGTTGCCACCGAACTCGGGCCACGCGACCTCACGGCCACGCTACCGTGGGACGTGATCGACGCCCGCGTGCGCAAGGGGTACCTGAAGGCCGAGCGCCGGCGCGGGGTCGAGGAGCGCGAGACTCCCGACTGCCGCTGGGGCGACTGCATGCGCTGCGGCGTCCCCGGCGACGGCGCGGACACGCAACTGGCAGCGCCGACGCTGCCGGTCGTCGGCGAGGAAGCGCCGGAGCTGGCGGGCGCGAAGAACGCGGCGTACCGCCTGCGGCCGCGGCCGCGGGTCATGCCCGATTCGCCGCAGCTCACCCAGCCCGAGCGCGTCGCCCGCGTTCGCTTCACCTTCTCCAAGCTCGGCGGCGCGCGCTTCCTCTCCCACCGCAACGTCATGGACCTGCTCGAGCGCGCCCTGCGCGCGGCGGCCGTCCCGGTGCGCTACACCGAGGGCTACAACCCCCACATCCGCCTCTCGATGGGCCCGGCGCTGCCGCTCGGCGCCGAGGCGCTCGCCGAGCGCTTCGACGTCGAGTGCCACGGCGACGTTGCGCCCGGCATGCTCTCGCACGCCAACCGCGTGCTCCCGGAGGGCCTGCAGCTCACCGGATGCGAGCGCCTCCCCGAGGGCTCGCCGAGCCTCGGCAAGGCCGTCGCCGCCTGCCGCTACCGCCTGCGCCGCCTCCCCGGCATGGCCTCTTGGCCGCACGCTCCGGCCGCGGTCGGCGGCGGCACCCCCGGCGTCCTCGAGTGGCGCGTCGAGGGCGACGACCTGGTCGTCACCGCCAACGCCCGCCAGAGCGACGGCCCGACCCCCGGCGCCAGGACGATCCTCGCGGCGCTCGGGGTCCCCGACGAGCGGATCTCGCTCGTCCCGGTCCTCCGCGAGGCCGTGCTCCTGGCCGAGCGGCCGGTCGTCGCGGCATAACCGTCCACGACGGCGCCGGGCTCCTGCGGGGCCGTGCCGCGACCGCTCGCGACACGGGCCCCACCGTCGCTCGGCGAGCGGTGGGGCCCGGAGGTCCGCGAAGCAGGGCTACAGCCGGTCGGTGGCGTTGATGAAACCGGCGACCGCGTTCTTGAAAGCAACCAGCGACGGCGGGTGCAGGTACATCATGTGCCCCGCCTCGAAGTACTTCATCTCGATGTTGCCGCGCAGCTTCTTCTCGAGGCCGAGGTGCTCCATCGTGTACTCGGTGCCGAAGAACGGCGTCGCCAGATCGTAGTAGCCGTTGAGCACGAGGATGCGCAGCGCCGGGTTGGTGGCGATCGCGTGGGCGAGGTCGATGCCGGTGTTCGGCGGGCCCGGGGTCGCGAAGAACGAACCGGGCGCCTTGTGCTTCCAGTCCCAGTCCCGCCACAGGTCGGCCTCGACCTTGTACGTCTGGCCCATACCGAACTTCAGATCCTCGTGCAGGTAGTCGAGGAACGCGGCGGTGAAAGCGCCGGAGATCGCCGTCGCCTGCGGGTCCTCGTGCGACTCCTGCGCCAGGCGGTCGAGAGCGACGCCGGTGAAGCGCGCGTCGAGACGGCCGACGACCTCGGCGTGCTCGCGCAGCAGTTCGGCAGTGAACTCGCCCTCGCTGACGCGCAGGTTGGCCTTGTCGAGGTACGCCGGCGACAGCCCGGTCAGGTGCGACATCGTGGCGATCACCGACTGGCGCTCCGCGTCGGGGAGCGCGTCGCCCTTGGCCAGGGCCGTCGCGTACGGCCCGGCGGCGAACGCGCGCGCCTGGGCGAGGAACGGCTCGAGCGCCGGCGCGTCCGGGACCAGATGGTGGTACCACGCGATCGCGGCGTAGCTCGGCAGGAACATCTCGTAGCCCAGGTCGTTGCCGGGCATCGTGATGTCGGTCTGCGCGTTGACGAAGACCGAGACCAGCACGACGCCGTTGAACGCCATGTTCCAGCGGCTCTGCAGCAGGTCGACGAGGCCGGCCGAACGCATCGTGCCGTAGCTCTCGCCGAGCAGGTACTTCGGCGAGTTCCAGCGGTTGTTGTCGTTGACGTACTGGACGACGAAGCGCGCCATCGAGT
>JAKAFI010000021.1:0-19105 GCA_021818005.1 Acidobacteriota bacterium
TCGGTCTCGCGCAGGCGCAGCGTCAGCGTCGAGCCGGCGTAGATGAGGCCATCGAAGACGTCCACCACGCCGGGCACCTTGGCGATGCGCGCGGCCACCTCGGGCGCCTCGCGCTTGAGCGCTCCGGTGTCGGGCGAGAACAGGCGGATCTCGATCGGCTGCGGCGCCCCCTGCAGATCGCCGATCAGGTCGGTGAGGATCCCCGGGAACTCCCACTGCACGTCGGGGAGCGCCGTGGTCAGCTCGTGGCGCAGCTCGGCGATCACATCGTCGGTCGAACGTGTCCGCTTGGCCGTGAGCTTGATCAGGAAGTCGCCGGTGTTCGGCTCGGTGATGGCGAGGCCGAGCTGGGCGCCGGTTCGCCGCGAGTAGCTCTCCACCTCGGGGATCTTGCGGATGATCGACTCCGCCACCAGCATCTGGCGGTTGGTCTCGGTGAGCGAGGTGCCGGGCGGGGCGATGTAGTCGACGATGAACCCGCCCTCGTCCATCGGCGGCAGGAACTCGCTCTTGAGGTGCAACGTGACGCCGGCGCCGGCGACCAGCAGGAGCCCGCACACCGCCAGCGTCATCCAGCGGTGGGCGAGGGCCGCGCGGACGGCCTTCTCGTACGCCGAGCGGACGCGCGCGAGCACGGCGCCGCCTTCCTCGGCGTTGTCGGCATCGTTGCGTTCGCGCTTGGGCGACAGCCAGACCGCGAGCGAGGGCGTCAGCGTGACGGCCAGCGCGAGCGAGGTGAGCAGCGCCACGACCATCGTGAGCGCGAGCGCGCGGAAGAACACGCCGCTGACGCCGTCGAGGAAGGCCAGGGGAAGGAACACGACGACCGGCGTGAGCGTGGAACCGGTGAGCGGAGGCAGGATCTCCTCGATCGCGCGCTGCACGGCGAGGCGCCGCTCGGCTCCGAGCGCGAGGGTCGTGTGGATCGCCTCGACGACCACGATCGCGTCGTCGATGACGAGGCCGATCGCCGCCGCGATCCCACCCAGCGTCATCAGGTTGAACGACATGTGCGCAGCCTTCATCGCCACCAGGGCGACGAGCACCGCGACCGGGATCACCAGCGTGGCGACCCAGGTCGTCCCCCAGTCCTTGAGGAAGAGGTAGATGATCGCGACCGAGAGGAGCAGGCCGAAGAGGATCGCCTCCCAGACGCTGTTGACCGAGTCGCGCACCAGCAGCGACTGGTCGTAGAAGAACGTCAGCTTCATGTCGGGAGGCAGCTCGCGCCTGAGCTCCGCGAGCTTGGTCTTGAGCGCCTTGGCGATGTCGAGCGTGCTCCCGTCGGGCTGGCTCTGCACCATGAGGAGAACCGCCTCGACCCCCTGGGCGGTGACCACGTTGAACACCGGCTCGGGACCGCGCACGACGTGGGCCACGTCGCCGATGCGCACCGGATGGCCGTTGACGACGGCGATCGCCATGCGCTCGATCTCGGTCGGGGTGCGGACGCGCCCGTCGAGGACGGTGAGGTACAGGGTGTGGTTCTCCTCGAGCATCCCGGTGGAGGTGACGATGTTGTTGCGTGCCAGCGCGTCGTTGACGTCGGCGAGGGCGAGGTGCGCCGCCAGCAGCCGCACCGGGTCGACGATCACGTGCAGCTCGGGAGCGCGGCCGCCGACGAGGAAGACGCGGGCGACGCCGGGGATGCGCAGGAAGCGCGGCTTGAGGTCGTACTGTGCCGTGTCCCACAGGTGCGTGAGGTCGCGGGTCGGGCTGGTCAGGCTGATGCCGATGATCGGGAACACCGAGAACGTGAAGCGGTGCACGGCGGTGACGGCGGTCGGCGGCAGCGAGGAGCGGATCTCCGCGAGCCGGCCGAGCACGAACAGCTCCGCCCGCACCATATCCGTCCCCCAGCTGAAGAAGATGTTGACCTCCGCCGAGCCGCGGCCGGTCGCCGAGCGCACCTTCACCGCCCCCGGAATGTCCTTCATCGACTCCTCGATCGGACGGGTGATCGTGGCCATCATCTCGTCGGCCGGCATGACGCCGTTGTCGACGAGCACGATGACGCGCGGGAAGTCGGTCTGCGGGAACACCGAGGAGGGGAGCGTGAGCGCGGCCCACGCCCCGGCGACGCAGAGCGCGAGCGAGAGGAAGATGATCGCCGCCGAGTTGCGGGTGGCGAGGCCGCCGAGCGCGTGCTTGAGGCTCACCGGCGCTCCCCGGCGGGTGTGGGAGAGAGGGCGTCCCGCACGCTACTGTCCGATCACCCGGATCCTGGTTTCTTGCGGCAAGCCGTACGCCCCCTCGACGACGACGGGTGTGCCCTCCTTGAGACCGGCGCCCTCGATCTCGACGAGGCCGCGGTCGCGGACGCCGGCGCGCACCGCCGTCATCACCGCCTTGTCGCCCTCGACCACCGCCACGGCCGCCTTGCCGTCCATCCCCGTCACCAGCGCATCCACCGGCACCGCGAGGCAATCCTGTCGTGTCTCGACCGCGATGCGGGCGTCCAGCATCGTGCCTGGGCGCAGCCCCGAGCCGGCCGTGAGCGCGATCCGCACCGGCAGTGTGCCGTCACGGGGATCGACCTGATCGCCGACGAACTCCAGCGTGCCGGCGAGATCCCGGCCGCTCCCCGCCGAGAACGCCACCGAGGTGTGTGTGGACAGCTCAACGGGTTGGCCGACCTTGAGCAGCGCCGCCTCGGCGGCGGGGACCCCACCGATGACGACGAGCCGAGCGAGGTCGACGATCTCGGCGAGCGCCACCGTCGGGTCGACGGTGTCGCCCGGCCGGACGAGGAGCCGCACCACCGTGCCGGCGAGCGGCGCGCGCACGATCAGCAGCTCGCGCTCGGCGCGGGCCGTGGCGAGGTCGCTGCGCGCGGCGGCGAGCTGCTGCATGGCCGCCTGCATCGCCTTCTGCGACGTGGCGTCCGAGGACGCCATCGTCCTCTGCCGGGCGAGTTCGACCTCGGCGTACGAGACTGCGGCGCTCGCGCGGGCGACGCGGAGGTCGGCCACCCGGGTGTCGAGACGGACCAGCACCTTGCCCTTGGCGACCCGCTGGCCCTCGGTGCACGACACCGCGGTGACCAGACCGGCCACCGGGGCGCTGACCCGCGCGCCGCCGCCGGGTTTGCCGTCGTGCGGCGGTTCGGCCGCGACCGTGCCGATCGTCTCGACGTAACGGCGCAGCGTGACGCGACCGACGGCGCCGACGCGGACCGGCACCACGCTCTCGACGGCGTCCCCCTCGCTCACCGATGACGTGCGCGCGGCGCGCCAGACGGCGATGATCACGACCACCGCCGCCGCCATGACGACCAGCCCGATCCATCCGCGTCGCCGCTTCATCGCGTCCCTCCGTCTCCGCCGCCCTCGTCCGACCGGCGTGGGGACGCGACGAGGCGATCGATCGGCTCCGACGTGCACTGCATGGCGTCCTCCAGCCGACCGACGGCTGCCTGTGCGCGGCTGCGCGCATCGAGCAGCGCAAGCTGCGCGGCGACCCGCTCGATCCGCGCCCCGTCCAGCTCGATGCGGGAGATGTCGCCGGCCGCGAAACGAGCCTGAACGGCCCGTTGCCGCGTCTCCTGGTCGGCGGCCGCGCGCGCCGCCTCGGCCGCTGCCGTGCGCGCCTGCGCGAGGCCGGCCGCCGCCGCGTCGACCTCGGCGAGCGCGTGCGCCTGGACCGCGACGAACCGTGCTGCGGCCGCGCTGCGCGCCGCCTCGGCCTCGGCGATCGGCCCGCGGTTGCGGTTGACGATCGGCAACGGGAGCGAGAGGCCCAGGAACCACTTGTCGTTGCTCTGGTCGAACTCGTACCCGGGCCCGAGGTGAATGTCGGGGTACTGGCGGGCGATCTCGAGCTGCAGCGCCGACTGGCTGGCGGCGTACTGGGCGAGGGCGGCGAGGACGTCGGCGCGGTTGAGGACCGCCTTGCGCTTCGCCTCCGCGGTCGGCACGCCCTGGTCGGGGCCGTCGAGGCCCGCAGGGGAGAGCGTGACGCCGGCGAGCGCTGCGGCCGGAACGCCGATGGTGTCGGCGAGCGCCGCGCGCGCAAAGGTCACGCGCGCGGCGGCGTCGGCCAGCGCGGCGCGCGCGGAGGCGAGCGCGAGGTGGGCCTGGGTGACGTCCGGCGGTGCCGCTTCGCCGGCCGCGAGCTGGCGGTCGAGCAGCGCGGCGTTCTCCGCCAGGATCGCTTCCTGCTCCCGCAGCAGCGTCTCGGCCGCGGTCGCAGCCTCGAGTTCGACCAGGCTCGCGCGGACACGGCTGCGGATCGCCCACGCCGCCGAGGCGAGCCGGAAACGCGCTGCCTCGGCGAGGCTCGACGCCTGTGCGATCGCGTAGCCGCGCTTCCCGGCGGTGGTGAGCGGGATGTCAACGTTGAAGGTGAGGATCCACGGTGAAATCGACCCGGCGGGGGTGGAAGTGCTGTACCCGGGCGAGAACGCCACCGCCGGGTTCTGGCGGCCTCCGGCGGTGACTCTCGCCGCCTCGGCGGCGGCCAGGTCAGCACGGGCCACGTCGAGGTCCGGGCTGAAGAAGAACGCCGCCAGCGTGAGCCGCTGCAGCTCCCACGGCTGCCCCGGCGCCGGCAAATTAGCCTGATTGTCCTGCAGGAAGCGACGCAAATCAGCACCGTCGAGGGTGCGGGCCGAGAACGCCGCCAACGTCTTTTCCGGCGAGATCGGCCGCGGCTGGAAGTGAACACAGCCGGCCGCGGTCAGGACGAGCGCCGCAGCGCACGGGGCAAGCCAACGCATCTGGCACGTGAGCCTAGCACAGCAGCCAGAGCGGCTGTCTGCGTCTCCGTCGAGCGCCGCAAACCCGTTGTGCTGGAACGCCCGGGGCTCCCCCGGGCGTTCCAGCCAACGATCCGCAACGCGTTGCTCGCGGCGAGCGCTCATTCAATCATCGCCGGGACACTCAGTACTGGTTCGTCGTCCGCAGGTGCTGATCGGCCTTCTTCTCGGCCGCTTCCTTCGCCGGGCTCTCGTGCACGGAGGAGAGAACCTTGCCGTTGCCGGCGTCCACCTGCACTTCGCGAACGCCGCGCACGCTCTTCACCTTCATGTCGAACGACCAGATCAGGCAGCCGTGCTCGGCCTCGAGCTCGGACTCGGCGACGGTGACGTCGGCCGGGTTCTTGAACGACGCCTTCGCGGCGGTCTCCGCGTCGGCCTGACTCACCTTGGCGAGCCTGGCGAGTTCCGCCTTCGATGCGCCCTTGGGGGGGTGGATCGAGCAAGGCACAGTGGCGGCCAGCGCGGTTGCGGCCGCGGTCCAGGTGAGGATGGCAAGGAGTTGCGTCACACGTTTCATCGTTCCTCCCGCGCGCCGCTGGGGGCGCGCACTGTTCGTGGAGACTAGCGGCTCGAGGTGGCACGTTCATGGCTCGTGGATGACGGAGCTGTCATCTGATCGCGCGCCGCCGCGGCGGGTTTCAGAACGTCACGGCGAGAGAGATCGTCGTGCGCCAGCCGGAGAGGGCGTTGAGGGGCTGCAGATCCCTGACGACCGAGGCGCGCACGCCCGGTACGAGGGCGAGGCGCGCCGGCTGCCAGTCGAGGCGCGCGCCGGCAAAGGCGCCCTGCGAGGTGCGGTCGTGAAAGAACATCCCCTCCTGCCGCGCCGTCGTCGAGGAGCGATAGCCGACGAGGCCGAACGCGGTCAGCTCACCTCCGAGCAGATGGAGGACCGGGCGACCGACCTCGGCCTGGAGGCGCGACTCGATGAAGCGGCGCTCGGCCTCGACCGGCGGTCCCCAGATGAGCTGCAGGGTCCCCCCACCACGCCAGCCGGCGGTTCCCGGGCGCGCGGCTCGATCGAGCCCCAGTGTCGCCGAGTAGCGGTTGGCGCCGTCGCTGACGGTGAGCGCCTGATCGGTCTCGTTGCGCGAGCGGAAGTACTCGAACCGTACCACCGGACGCCAGCGGCGCGGCCGATCGCCGCCGGGCGACCAGTCGACGAAGAAGCCGATCCCCGGTACTCCCTTCGCCACGAACGACGCCTCGATCCCCGGCTCGTCGAACGTGGAGCGGCGGTACGGCTGCTCGATCCCGACCGCGACGTTGCGCCACGGCGAATAGGAGACACGGAGGACGGCGAGGGCGAAGTCGAGCGAGCCGGGGAAACGCTGCGCGTGACCGTCGAGGTCGACGAACGAGTCGGCGGCGAACAGCGAGTACTCCGTCTCCACCCGAGCATGGCCGACCGGCGGCACGACGATCGTGGTGTTGGGGGTGAGCAGTTGGGCGCGGGCGACCGCGCCCGACGCCAGCGCGACGGCGAGCGCCGCGAGACCGCGACGTCCAGGGTGTGCTCTCATCGCCGCCCCAGGTGCCGGCGCAACTGGCGCGGCACTCGAACAGTCGCGGCCGGCGCCGGCTGCGGCTTGTCGAGGACCAGCGAGTCGAACACCAGGCCGTCGGGATCGTGGGCGGTGAGGTTGAGTGTGCCGCCGTCGATCTGGACTTCGGTGTAGCCGAAGCGTGCGGCGACGAACGCCGAGTAGTCCTCCTTGTGGAAGGTGCTCAGCGGTGAGCCGCCGCCGCCCTCCGTGATGTACACGACGCCGCGGCCGTTGCGGACGAAGTCGTGGATCGGCCAGGTGCGCTCGTAGAGGTGGACGTGGCCGGAGAAGACGATGTCGACGCCGAAGTGCTCGAACAGCGGGCAGAGGATCAGGCGCACGAGGCGGTTGGGGTGGCCGGAGCTGTACGGCGGCTCGTGGAACCAGACGAACTTCCACGTCGCGGTCGAGGCGGCGAGCGTGCGCACGAGCCACTGGTACTGCGGCGAATCGGCGCCGTAGTCCGAGCTCTCGACGTCGAGACAGACGAAGAGCGCGTTGGCCTGACGGAGGGCGTAGAAGCGCGGGTTGTTCGTCACCCCGTTGGGGGGGAGGACGAAGTTGGTGAGGTACGGCTGGCCGCGGCTCGTCCTGATGTCGTGGTTCCCGAGCGCGGGGAGGACCGGGCCGTGGCGCAGCCAGCGCGCGAGCGGCACGAAAAACGTGCGGTCGTAATCCGCCTGCGATCCCGACGGATAGACGACGTCACCGGTGTGCACCGCGAACTCGGCGCCGCTCTCGACGAGGCGGTCGGCGATCCGCGTGAGCACGGTACCACCCTCGGCGGTGTCGCCGACGACTGCGAAGCGGAAACGTGTATCCGATCCGTCGCGCGGAGCGTAGAACGTGCTCTCGGGCGCGAGCTGAACCCCGTTCGAGGAGACCCGGTAGTCGATCACGGCGCCCGACGGCAACCCGGCGATGGCGACGACGTGGTGCGTGGTCGCCGCGGTGTCACCGGCGGTGTGCCAGACGCCGTCCGGCGCGGCGTACTCGACCCGTGAGTCCGCGGCCTGGTCAGTGTCCCAGATCACGGCCACCGCGCGGTCGGACGGCCGCCCGAGGTACGGCCCGCGGGTGAGCGAGAGCGCGAGCGCGGGTCCGACGGTGAAGACCGTGGTTGCTGCGAACGTGGCGATGTGAAACCATGAGCGTGAAGTCTTCATGAGAGTTCTCCTGACCGTGCCAGGCGTCCGAGATACAGGCAATGATACGCTCGACCGGACTGAGAGACGGGTCAACGCAGCGTGAGGTGGAGAGGGGGCCACGGCCCTCTCCGGTTCACGATGCGTCTGCCTCGAGGTTCTCAGTTGGTGTGCTCTGACTGGCTGTCTCCTCCATCGAAGGAGATTCTGGTGGCGATCAGGCTGCCCTGAAACACGGCGACCTCGACGTCGACGACCTTGCCGGCGGCGAGGTCTGCAAATCCTGTCGCCGCACCGTTGTTGCCCGCAAACACGGTGGCCGGCGTGACCCCGATCTGCAGCCCAAGCACGGAAAAGCGAGCATCCTTCGTGTCCACGGCGTCGATCGGGCCGTGGATCATGCCGTCGTGCCTCGGTCCGTGAAACTGGATCAAGCTGGCGTGGAGCACCTGGCCGGTCATGGTGCCCTCGACCTCGACGATCGATCCGACCTTGAGATCGCCGATGGCCAGCGGCGCGTTGTCGCTATCGGCCACGATCGTCGCGGCGCTCGCGTCAACCGTGACCAGACCGGAGAGCAACTTGATCGTGGTGCCGGCCACATCCGACACGACCCCCTGAACGCTGGGGCCGGTGCCGTCGTGACTCTGCTCGGCGGCAACCACGGGGGCCGCAACCAGCGCGAGGAGAAGCGCGGCGGCGGCGATGCCGGAGATAGTGACGTTCGTCTTCATCGGGTTCGCTCCTTTCCATTCAATCGCCCCGTCTCAAGCTGGTGGACTGGCGGCCGACGGGCGAGCACCGCGCGTCCGTACCGTTCACCGGGGTTGTTATGTCCTTCACCTCCTTTCGCTGCGGCAGGTTGCGACGTCGGCCACGCTGTCACGTTATGCGGCGAAGATGGAAGGTGCGTGTCGCAACGATGACAGCGCCGTCAGAGTTGTGAAGGTGAGTTGAAGGCCGGCGGCGGGTGACGGACGCCGGTTTCGCGCCGTAATTTACGCGGCCGCGCGCGACAAGATCAGGCCGCGGTCAGCGCGTTTCAGTCCTGCTTGGGGTCTTGGGCCCGGCAGGTTCGATGAGCGCTCGCAACAGTTCAACGTAACGTTGGCCAAATTGTGGCAGGTCGTAACGCGCGGCGGCGGCTCGGGCGGCGCTGCCGAAACGGCGTCGGAGGGCGAGGTCGGCGCACAGGCGGTCAAGCGCGGCGAACCACGCGTCGGGGTCGCCCGCCCACACGCCGGTCTCGCCGTTGCGGACCACCTCGCGCTGGCCGCCGACCGGCGTCGCCACGGTCGGCAGCCCGGCCGCCGCGTACTGGATGCAACGGTACCCGGCCTTTCCTCGCGTCCACAGGTCGTCGGCGAGCGGCGCCAGACCCACGTCACACGCCGCGAGGTCACGCCCCTCGCTCGCTTCCGACCACGGGGCCAGCGTGCAGGGGATGTCCTTCAGATCGGGTCGTCGGTCGGAGATGACGCGCACCTCGAACCTCGTTCCCGCGTTGCGCAGGCGAACGAAGACGGGGGCGAGCGACTCGAGGTAGCGGAGGTTGCTGCCGAGCCCGATCCACCCGAGGCGAACCGTGTCGCGCTCGGGGAGCTCCGCCGGCGGGTACGCGGCGAGATCGACCGGGGTTGGCAGAACGGTGACCGGGCCGTTCAGGTCGCCGATAAGGTCGGCGAGGGAGCGCGACCCGGCGACCACGAAGCGACAGCGGCGTGCCATGGCGTGGAACCGGCGCTGCCGCCATCCTGCGGTCGAGGCGAGGTCCCCCGGCTGCCGGGGGCGGCGGAACATGATCGCGTCGTCCACGTCGAGCACCCAGCGGTCGCACCGCCGGGCAACGAACGCCCGCTCGCCGGCGAGCAACTTGACCTGCTGGAACAGCAGCGCGTCGCTGGCGCGCCAGGCGGCGGCGAGACGCCACACGCGCAGCCACTCGCGGCCGCGGCCGAGCGCGATCACGCGGGGCTCGAAGCCGGTCGCCGCAAGGTGGGGGCGCAGCGCGGCGAGGCGCAGGCGGAACGAGGGCATGGCCGGGTCCTGCGTCACCAGGCCCACCACCGGCGGCCGATCCGGGGCGGTGGCGCCGTGCGCGGGTCGGCGGGCGCTCATGCGCGACCCTGCGGACTGGGGAGCGCTGTCGGGATCTCGATTACGATCACGCTGCCGCCGCCCGGGGGTTGCTCGAGCCGCACGGTCCCCCCGTGGACGATCGCGGCGGCGCGCACCAGTGCGAGGCCGAGGCCGGTCCCCGACGACCGGTGCCCGCGGACGAACCGCTCGAAGGCGCGGTCGCGGATCTCGGGCGGGAAGCCGGGGCCACTGTCGGCGACGGCAATTACCGCCGTCGATCCAACGTTGCGTACGGAAACGCTCACCTCACACTCGGCGGGGAGGTGCGCGAGGGCGTTGTCGAGCAGGTTGGTGAGCGCGCGGCGAAGGAGCGCCTGGTCGGCGCACACCTCGACGGGGGCGGGTGCGCGCAGCGCCAGCGCGAGACCGCGCTCCTGCGCGGCGGGGAGGTACAGCTCGACCAGATCCTCGGCCAGCACGCGCAGATCGAGCGGCTCGCGGCGAAGGCGCACCGCCCCCGCCTCCGCCTCACTCGCATCGAGTGTGGCGTCGAGCAGCGCCGAAAGCCGGTCGAGCCCCTCGATCGCCGACGCCGCGCGTTCGCGGGCCTGGTCGAGGTCCGGCGCCGTGAGCGCCATCTCGAGCGCGCCGCGGATCGCGGTGATCGGGCTGCGCAGGTCGTGGGCCACCGCATCACCGATCGCCCGCACCTGCGCGAGCGATGTCTCGATCCGGTCGAGCATGACGTTGAACGTCGCCACGAGGCGGGCGATCTCGTCGCCGTGGGTTTGCGCGGGGAGGCGCCTTCCGAGCTGCTCCGGTCCGATCGCGGCCGCCACCTCGGTGACCGCGTCGACGCGGGCGAGGAGGCGGCGGATCGAAAACCACGACACGGCGAAACCGCACAGCGTGACGGCGCCCCACGCCCACGCGAGGTTCTGCACCGTCTCGTCGAGCAACTCCTGGTCGCCGGCGAGCGATTCTCCGGCGACCAGGAGGGAGCCGTCCGGCAGCGTCCGCGACGCGATGCGCAAGGGATACTCCCAATCGGGCACTGATAGCGACCGGGGCGCCCCCGGTCGCAGGTGTGAGGCCTTGAGCGCCGCCAGGATCTTTGGCCAACTCGAGGGGGCGCTCACGAGCAAGGGAGTTGCCTTCCGGTCGAGCAGCGCGAAGAAGACGACGTTCTCATCCTCATTCTCCGGCTCGGCCTCAGCCGACAGCTGGTGCAACGCGAGTTCGCGCGCCTCGCTGGCGAACTCCTTTGCGAGCTCGGCGCGCGACGCCGTGGCGGCCAGCTCTGCCAGCGACCCCGTCTCCCCATCGAGCCAGCGGTCGCCGCGCTGGCGGATCCCGGCGGCGAGCGTGAGGTACGCGACCGCGAAAACCGCAGCGGTTCCAACAGCGAACACCGCGGTGGCCAGCGCGGACAACCGCCACGCCGCCGTGCGGCGGACGCGCGCCCTAACCCTCGAGAACATAACCGACGCCGCGGATCGTGTGAATGAGCTCGGGTTCTCCGTCGCGATCCACCTTCTCGCGCAGTCGGTGGATGTGGACGTCGACCACGTTGGTGGCCGGCTCGAACCGCATCTGCCAGACGTGGTCGAGGATCATCGCGCGGGTGACGACCCGGCCGGCGTTGCGGCAGAGGTATTCGAGGAGGGTGAACTCGCGTTGCGTCAGCGCCAGGACGCGGCCGCCGCGTCGCGCCTCGTGGCGCAGTCGGTCGATCTCGAGGTCGGCGACGCGGAGCTGGTTCGGCTCGGCCGCGGGCGGGGCCGCCCGGCGGAGCAGCGCGTCGAGGCGGGCGAGCAGCTCGGCGAGGGCGAACGGCTTGGTGAGGTAGTCGTCGCCGCCGCGCTGCAGGCCGCGCACGCGGTCGTCCACGGTGCGGCGGGCGGAGAGGATGAGCACGGGAGCGGGCACCCCGCGCCCGCGGCACTGCTCGATGAAGTCGAGGCCGTCGATCCCGGGCAGCACGACGTCCACGATGAGGGCGTCGTGGATCCCCTCCGAGACGAGATCGAGCGCCTCCTCGGCGGAGGTCGCGTGGTCCACCGCGTCGCCGCGCTCGCGCAGCGCGCGGCCGAGGAACTCGGCGATGCGCGCGTCGTCCTCGACGAGCAGGATCCGCATCGTACCCTTGCCACGCCCGCCCTCAGGCGAGCCGCAGCAGCGCCTCCTCGACCGCGCCGCGCACCAGCTCGATCTTGTAACCGTTCTCGGCGAGCGGCTCGGCGCCCTGGACCGCAGCGACAGCGGCCGCACGCGCCGTCGCCGCCGTGATCGGCTGGCCGACGAGCGCGCGCTCGGCCGCGGGGACGCGCCACGGCACCGGCGCCACCCCCGAGAGGACGATCCGGGCCCGGCGCACGCGGCCGCCGTCCAACGTCGTCACGACCGCCGCGCCGGAGAGCGCGAAGTCCCACGAGCCGCGCGCGCGGAGCTTGCGATAGGTGCTGCGCGTCCCGGCCGGTTGCGGTGGCAGCACGACCTCGGTGACGACCTCGCCGGGGGCGAGCACGGTCTCGCGGGTGTAGTCGACCGCGGGCGCGACGAAGAACTGCGCCACCGGCACCGAGCGGCTGCCCTGCTTCCCCGTGATCCGCAGCGCGGCGTCGAACGCCGTCAGCACCGGGGCCGTGTCCGAAGGGTGGACGTAGAAGCAGACGTCGCCGCCGAAGATGCAGTGGAACTGGTTCTCGCCCTCGGCGGCGTAGCACTTGTCGCCGCCCTTGCGGGCGCAGTGGAAGTCGCCACGGTAGTACCAGCAGCGCGGGCGCTGGCAGAGGTTGCCGCCGAGCGTCCCCTGGTTGCGCAACTGCGGGCTCGCGGCCGAGAGCGCGCCGTCGGCCAGAGCGGCGTAGCCGGCGAGGATGGCGGGCTCGCGCGCCACCTCGGCGAGCGTTGTCATCGCGCCGATGATCACCCCCCCGTCGAGGTTCTTGCGGAGGCCGCGCAGCTCGGGGATGCCCGACAAGGAGACGACCTTGTCGGCCGTGAACACGCCGTCGCGCAGGCAACCGAGGAGGTCGGTGCCGCCGGCGTGGGCGCGGGCGCCGGGGGCGGCGAGCGCCGCTGTCGCCTCGGCGAGCGTGGAGGGTCGCACGTAGCCGAACGCCGGGATCATCGCGCACCTCCCTGGCGCGCGGCCGCCAGCAGCGGTGCCAGGCGCATCGGGCTGATCGGCGAGTCGAGGACGCGGACGCCGGTCGCGTCGTACACCGCGTTGGCGATCGCCGCGGCCGTCGGGATCGTGACCGGCTCGCCGAGGCCCTTGGCGCCGGCCGTGTTGGCCTCGTCGTCGGGGGTGTCGATCGGGACCGCCACGATGTCGGCCGGCACGTCCATCGCGGTGGGGATCTTGTAGTCGTGCCAGTTGGCGTTGACCATCGTGCCGGTCTGGCGGTCGAAGACGCGCTGCTCCGTGAGGCCGAGGCCGATCCCCATCGTGATCCCGCCGATGACCTGGCTCTCGTAGGTCAGGTGGTCCATGACCCGGCCGCTGTCGTTGGCGGAGAGGAAGCGCACGACGCGGACCGCGCCGGTGCGGGTGTCGACCTCGACCTCGCAGAACTGGGCGGCGAACGGGTTGACGACCTTCCCCTCGGGGTTGGGGCCGCGCGTGCCGACGCCGACGATGACGCCGCGGCGTTGCAGCCCTTCGAGCCGGGCGATCTTGCGCCGGACGGCGGGGTCGGCGCTCGAGACCACCTCATCCCCTTCGATGCGCAGCGCCTCCGCGGGGGTCTTGAGCTCGTCGGACGCGACCGCGAGCAGCTGGCGCTTGACGGCGAGCGCCGCGTCGCGCACGGCGGGCGACTCGGTCGGGACGGTCTTGCTCCCGCCCGAGGCGGTGGCGTACTGGGTGGTGCCGGTATCGGCGTTCTCGATCTCGATGCGGTCGAGCGGCACCCCGAGCTCCTCGGAGACCACCATGGCCATCACGGTCTTGGTGCCGGTGCCGAGGTCGGAGGCGCCCATGTTGAGGTTGGCGCTGCCGTCGGCGAACAGCTTGAGCACGATCGTGGAGGGCGGGCCGCCGCCGCCCGCAACCCACAGGCCGGCCGCCATCCCGACGCCGCGCTTGACCGGCCCGTCGCTCCTGGCGCGGCGGCGCGCCTGGCTCCAGCCGAACGCGGCGGCGCCCTCGGTCAAGCAGCGGTCGAGGCCGGTACTGGTGTACGGCTGGCCGCCGCGCGCCTGGCTGACCTTGGGGATGTTCTTGAGGCGGAGCTCGACGGGGTCCATCCCGATCGCCGCGGCGAGCGCGTCCATCATCTGCTCGAGCGCCCATGCGCCCTGCGGGTGGCCGGGCGCCCGGAACGCGCGCGCCGGCCCGCCGTTGATGAAGACGTCGGTCATCTCGGTGCGGACGTTGGGGCACAGGTAGAGGTCGCGCACCAGCCAGTCGCCGAGCGACGTCCCGCCCGCGGGGTAGGCGCCGCCGGTGCCGAGCACCGTCATCTCGAGGGCGGTGAGCGTGCCATCCTTCTTGACGCCGGCCTTCAGGCGCATCGTCATCGGGGGGCGGTTGCCGACGCAGACGAAGCTCTCCTCGCGGGTGATGAAGAGCTTGACCGGCCGCGCCGCCAGCTTCGCGAGCACGGCCGCCGCCAGGTCGTACTTGTCGGCCTGCAGCTTCGACCCGAAGCCGCCGCCCATGTAGCGACCGATCACGCGCACGTTGGCGAGCGGCATGCCGAGCGCCGCCGCGACCCGCTGCTGCACCGGGTAGACGCCCTGGGTGGACTCCCAGATCGTGAGGCGGGGCCCGTCCCAGCTCGCGACGCAGCCGTGCAGCTCCATCGGCGTGTGGATCTCGGCGGCGGTCGAGTAGGTCGCCTCGAGCACCTTGTCCGCCGCAGCGAAGCCGGCGGCGACGTCGCCGCGGGCGTAACGGACCGGCTCGCCGACGCGGTTGCCGCCGGCCTGGACGGCGGCGGCGCCGGGCTCGAGCGCCTTGTGCTCGTCGACCACGAACGGGAGGACGTCATACTCGACGGCGACGGCGCGCGCCGCGTCCCACGCCTGCTGCGGCGTCTCGGCCGCGACGGCCGCCACCGCCTCGCCGGCGAAGCGGCACTCGGGGTCGAACAGCTTGGTGAACACCGTCGGGGTGTAGTACCAGCGCAGGTCGGCCGCCGGGGTGGCGCCGGTGATCACCGCTCGCACGCCGGGCAGCCTCGCGGCAGCGGCCGAGTCGACGCTCCTCACCCGAGCGTGCGCGTGCGGGCAGCGCACGATGGCGCCGTAGAGCATCTCCGGCAGGACCACGTCGGAGGGGTACACCGCGGCGCCGGAGAGGCGTTCGTAGCCGTCGATCCGCGGCAACGGCCGGCCGATGACGGTGGTGCGACCCCACGGCCGCGGAGTGCCCTCCGGCACGGCGGTCTCGGGCAGCGCGCCGTCCACGTAGTACAGCTCGGGGGTCTTCACGGCTCACCTCCCGCGGCCTTCCGCAGCTGCGAGGCCTTGGCCACCGCCTTGAAGATGTGTGCGTAGGCGCCGCAGCGGCAGAGGTTGCCGCTCATGCCGAGGCGGATCTCGTCGAGCGTCGGCTCGGGGTTGGCGCGCAGCAGCCCCTCGGCCGCCATCACCTGGCCCGGGGTGCAGTAGCCGCACTGCAGGCCGTCCTCGGCGAGGAACGCCTGCTGCACCGGCCCCAGCTCCTCGCCGCGCATCAGCCCTTCGAGGGTCGTGATCTCGTGGCCGACGGCCTCGAGCGCGAGGGTCATGCAGGCGTACCGCGGCGTGCCGTCGATGAGAACCGTGCAGGCGCCGCACTCGCCGCGCTCGCAGCCGACCTTGGTCCCGGTCAGCCCGAGCTTCTCGCGGAGGACGAACAGCAGCGTCCAGCGCGGTTCGACGAGCAGGCGGCGCCGGCGCCCGTTGACCACGAGCGTGACCGTGGCCGGCTCCTCCTTCGCCGCGACCGGAGCGGCGCCGGGCTGCGCCTTGGCCAGCGTCGCGGCGCCGATTGCGCCGGCGCCGACGGCCGTGAAGAACCCTCGCCGGCTGACGCCCTTGGCTGGAGCGGTCTCGCGCTCGTCGCGATCGTCGGCCATGCGGACCTCCCGGCACACCACGGAGCTGTCGCGTCTCGGCGGCGGTGTGCGCTCGACCGATTCTACTTGAGAACGCGCCGCCCGGAGGCGTCCGGCACGCATGCCGGCGCCGCCGGCGCGAAACGGGGTTATCGTGAACGAACGGAGGTGGGGGATGCGAGTGCGGGCGTGGAGCATGGCGTGCGCGGCTCTGGCCGTGGTCATGATGGCGGGTGCGGTCGTACGGGCGGCGGACGATGCCGAGACCAAGGCGGCCGCGGCCGCGAGGGCGTGGCTGGCGATGGTCGACGCGGGCCAGTACGGCCCGAGCTGGGACGCCGCCGCGGCGATGTTCAGGAGCGGGGTCACGCGGGCGAGCTGGGAGCGGATGGCCGCCGGCGCGCGGGGTCCGCTCGGGGCAGTGCGATCCCGCGAGCTGGCGGCCGCCAAGGCGACGTCGAGCCTCCCGGGGGCGCCGGACGGGCACTACGTCGTGCTCCAGTTCAAGGCGTCGTTCGAGCACAAGGCCACCGCGACCGAGACGGTCACCATGGTCCTCGAGGGCGACGGCGCCTGGCGGACGACGGGCTATTTCATCCGTTGACGGCCGGCATGGGCATGTTAAGTTAATCACATTGACATATTCGCGACGGATTATTACACTCCCGTGGCGGTTGGGGGGAGTATGTCGGAATTTGCTGTCACGAAGTGGGGGTCGCGGGCGCACCGAGCGGGCGGTGTGGGTCCCGCGCGACCGCGCCTCCGGGGCGTGTGGCTCCTGGCCGGGCTGGCGCTCGCCGTCGCGGCGTGGCCCGCGGTCGCGCAGGAGAACGACGACTGCCTGACCTGCCACGGCGACAACAGCCTGACGACGAAGCGCGGCGGCAAGACCGTGTCGCTGTTCGTCGACGCGACCAAGTTCGGCTCGGGCGTCCACGGCAAGGTGGCCTGCATCGGCTGCCACGCCGACCTCAAGGGCTCCGACTTCCCGCACGCCGAGCACCTCAAGCCGCCGGTCTGCACCCCCTGCCACGAGAGGGAAGTCTCCGACAACGCGATCAGCATGCACGGGCGCGCCGAGGCGCGCGGCCAGGCGTTTGCGCCCAAGTGCGTGGACTGCCACGGCCTCCCGCACTACATCGTGCCGGTCAACGACCCGCGCTCGCCGGTGGAGCCGATCAGGATCCCGTTCCTGTGCGGCAAGTGCCACCACGAGGGCTCGCCGGTCAGCCTCGAGTTCAACATCCCCGAGTCGCACATCTTCGAGAACTACTCGGAATCGATCCACGGCCAGGCGTTGCTCAAGAAGGGCCTGACCGTGGCGCCCAGCTGCGCCTCGTGTCACACCGCGCACCTGGTCCTGCCGCACACCGATCCGCGCTCCTCGATCGCGCGCCAGAACATCGCCAAGACCTGTGCGAAGTGCCACAGCGCGATCGAGCAGGTCCACCGCAAGATCATCAACGGCCAGCTGTGGGAGAAGGCGCCGAACACGCTGCCGGCGTGCCCCGACTGCCACCAGCCGCACAAGATCCGCAAGGTCTTTTACGAGCAGGGGATGGCGGACAAGGACTGCCTCTCCTGCCACGCCAAGCCGGACCTCAAGGCGGCGGACGGCCGCTCGATGTACGTCGACGCCACCGAGCTGGCGCAGTCGGTGCACGCGAGCCGCGCGTGCAGCCAGTGCCACAGCGAGGTCCGGCCCTCCCTGACCCGGCCGTGCGCCTCGATCACCCGCAAGGTGGACTGCGCCGCGTGCCACGCCGAGACGGTGGGCCAGTACGGCAAGAGCATCCACGGCCAGCTCAAGGCCAAGGGCGACCCCAACGCCCCCGGCTGCCGCGACTGCCACGGCAGCCACGGGGTCAAGGGCCACAACGACCCGAACTCGCCGACGTTCAAGAGGAACGTGCCGCAGCTGTGCGGCGGTTGCCACCGCGAGGGCGAAAAGGCGGCGGTCCGCTACCGCGGAACCGAGCACAACATCCCCTCGCGCTACGCCGAGAGCATCCACGGCAAGGGGCTGATCGCCAGCGGCCTGTTGGTGACCGCGGTGTGCATCGACTGCCACACCTCGCACCAGATCCTCCCCGCCGCCGACCCGACCTCGAGCGTCAACGACCGCAACCTGCCGAAGACGTGCGGCCGCTGCCACTACGGGGTCGAGCGCGCGTTCGAGAAGAGCATCCACTCGCCGCTGGTCTCGCACACCACCAAGCCGCTGCCGGTGTGCAAGGACTGCCACACGGCGCACTCGATCCAGCGCACCGACGCCCTCGGTTTCGAGCTCGGGATCATCACGACCTGCGGCAAGTGCCACGCGGACGTGACCAAGTCATACTTCAGCACCTACCACGGCAAGGTCTCGCAGCTCGGTTTCGGCAAGACGGCGAAGTGCTACGACTGCCACGGCTCGCACGACATCCTGCCGCCGTCCGACCCGCGCTCGCACCTGGCGCCGCAGCACGTGGTCGCGACCTGTCAGAAGTGCCACCCCGGGGCGACGCGGCGGTTCGCCGGCTACCTCACTCACGCCACCCACCACGACCCGGTCAAGTACCCGTTGCTGTTCTGGACGTTCTGGCTGATGACCGGGCTGCTTGTCGGCACCTTCTTCATCAGCGGGGTGCACACGCTGTTGTGGCTGCCGCGCGCCCTCCAGATGCGCCGCCAGCACCGCCGCGAGGCCGCCGAGGAAGACCCCAAGGCGCCGCAGTTCGTCCGCTTCTCGCGCCTCAACCGGGGCCTGCACATCGCGATGATCATCAGCTTCCTGACGCTGGCGACGACCGGCCTGACGCTGAAGTTCTCCTACACGGCGTGGGCCTCGGTGCTCTCGCACCTGCTCGGCGGGTTCGAGACCACGGGGGACATCCACCGCCTCGCCGCCACCCTGATGATCGCCATCTTCGTCACGCACGTCGTGGACCTGGTACGGCGGAAGCGGCGCGCAGGGCTGTCGTGGAGGCAGATGCTGACCGGGCCCGACACGATGCTGCCGACGGCCAGGGACGCGAGGCAGGCGTGGGGCTCGATCAAGTGGTTCCTCGGCTTCGGGGAGCGACCGAACTTCGGCCGCTGGACGTACTGGGAGAAGTTCGACTACTTCGCGGTGTTCTGGGGGATCTTCGTCATCGGCTCCACCGGCATGATGCTCTGGTTCCCGGAGCTGTTCACCCGGATCCTCCCCGGCTGGCTGATCAACATCGCCACGATCATCCACAGCGACGAGGCGCTGCTCGCCGTGGGCTTCATCTTCACCGTGCACTTTTTCAACACGCACCTGCGTCCGGAGAAGTTCCCGATGGACATCGTCGTGTTCACCGGCCGGATGCCCGTGGACGAGCTGAAGCGCGACAAGCCGGCGGAGTACGAGCGCCTGGTGGCCGAGGGCAAGCTCGAGGAGCACCTCGAGGAGGCGTACCAGCCGGTCGTGATCCGGGCGGTGAAGATCTTCGGGTGGGCGGCGTTGATCACGGGGTTCCTGATCGTGGTGTGGATCATCTACGCCATGCTCTTCGCCTA
>JAKAFI010000021.1:19205-20789 GCA_021818005.1 Acidobacteriota bacterium
GCAGCCCACTCACGACTGTGGCTTCTCGTCGTGTTCGTGCTGTTCTTCAGCGGTGCGCTGGGCGCGCTCCAGGCCGGCGCCCACACGTGAACGCTGCTCGCCGCGTGCGGCGCACGCGACATGGATCGCGGTATCGAGCGGGTGAGCGACCCCCGTCTGATCTCCTTGCTGCGCCGCCGCACGCTCGTTCTCGTGGCCCAGGCCCTGATGCTCGCGGCATTGATGACGGCCATCGCCACGGCGGCAACGGCCTCCTGAGCGCCCCGGTGCCTGCAGTCGCGTAGGTACCGTCAGGCGTACCTGGCCTCAGCATCGCACCTTCTTCTGCGAACGTGTTGCGCTGGTGCTGCCGACGGAGTGTGCACGCTCCCGGCCACGGCGGCACTGACGCCGGGCCCCCGCCTTCGGCAGCGACCGGCCGCCGGCCACCAGTCACGCCTCTGTCTCCGACCTGGGGTCCCCGGCGCGGGCGGTCGCCGGAGGAGTAAGATCTGCTTCGAAGGACCGGGATCGTGAGAGAACGCCTGTACCCCGAGCTGACGCGCGCGGCGCTGCTCGCCCGCGCGGCGGCGCTGCAGCGGTTCGAGCGCTGGGAGGCGTCTCACCGCGCGTCGCTGTCTGCGTCGGCGGCCATCGCCGGCATCGCCGCGCTGTACGAGCTGATGTCGCCCGAGGACCGCTTGCGACCGCCCGACCCCACAGGGGTGCGGACGTTCCACGCCCTGATGGGCCGCGCGGTGGCAGGTCGGTGAGCGACCAGGAACGCACGCTCGTGGCGGTGGCGTCGGTCCTCGACGAGCACGGCGTCCCGTACGTCGTGATCGGCGGGCTCGCGAACGCCGTGTGGGGCGAGCCGCGCGCCACACTCGACATCGACGTCACGGTGTGGGTGGACGAGCCCGAGATCGCGGCCGTTGCCGAGGTGCTCACGAGCGAGTTCGACGTCTTGGTGTCGGACCCCGTCGAGTTCGTGAAGGAGAACCGTGTCCTGCCGCTGTCGTCCGTGAGCGGAGTCCGGATCGACGTCATCTTCGGCCTGCTGCCGTTCGAGCGCGATGCGATCCAGCGTGGCGTCGCGCGGGCGGTAGCGGGCGGATCGGTGCGGTTCTGCACGGCCGAGGACCTCATTCTGATGAAGATCGTTTCGGAGCGGGAGCGGGACCGCGCCGACGCGGAGGGGGTCGCGCTCCGCCGCATGGCGGAGCTGGATCTCGCCTACCTCGAGCCCAGGGTGCGGGAATTGGCCGACCTGCTTGCCAGGCCCGAGATCTGGCAACGGTGGTCGGCGTGGAAGGAACGCGCCGCCCGCCGGCCCTGAGCTCGCGCGCCACCACCCACGCTTCGCTGCCTTTCCCGACCCCTGACCACTGATCCCGTCTCCCCGGAGCCCGGAGCCCGGTGCCCGGTGCCTGGGGCCTGGGGCCCGGAGCCCGGTCTTCATGGGCTTGTGAAGATCCGGTACAATATCGCCGACGGCACCCGGCCACGCGCCGGGTGTTCGCGCCGCGGGGCCGGCAAGGCAGCCGTGGCGGCGGCCGGAGGGTGACATGTTCAACGATTTCGAGTCGGCGCAGGCGTTCGTGC
>JAKAFI010000275.1 GCA_021818005.1 Acidobacteriota bacterium
GTTTCGCGGGCGTTCGGGCTGTCGTTCAACGCGATGATGGTCCTCATCGAGGCGCCGGACACGGCCACGGCGCTGGAGCGGGTGCAGCGGCTCGCGGCCGGCCTCGACCCGCTCGTCGCGCGGGGGGTGATCTCCTCCTACGACTCGATCGCCAACCTGGTGCCGCCGGAAGCCGCGCAGCGGCGCAACCTGGCATGGGTCGCCGCGCACCGGGAGCTGACCGATCCGGCGCGGGTCCGCCGCGACCTCGACGAGGCGTTCACGAAGGTGGGGCTCGTCCCTGCGGCGTTCGACGAAGGCCTGGCCACCCTCGGCGAGGCGCTGCGCCCGAGCGGGCCGATCTCGCTGGCGATCTGGGACGGCACGCCGGTGCAGCAGGTCGTCGAGCGCTCGTTGCGCCGGACCGCCACCGGCGTGACGACGGTCGTCAACGTCTACGCGCCGCCCGACCGCTGGCGGCGCGAGGCGCCGCCCGAGCTCCAGGCGCTGGTCCGCACGGTGGACGGTGCGCACCTGACCGGCGTCAACCTCGTCTCCGAGCGCCTCCGACACATCGTGTGGCAGGACGCGGCCCTGGCCGGGGGGCTCGGGCTCGTCCTCGTGATGGCGATCCTGCTCTCCGACTCGCGCTCGCTGCGCGAGTCGCTCCTCTGCCTGCTGCCCGTGACCACGGGCGTCCTCTGGGCCCTCGGCGTGATGGCGGCGGTCGGCTACCCGCTCAACCTTCTCAACGTCTTCGTCATCACGATGATCATCGGGGTGGGGAGCGACTACGCGATCTACATGGTGCACCGCGTGCGCGAGGGCGCCGACGTCGAGGCGCTGGCGGCGACCGGGCGCGCGGTCGTGCTGTCGGCGCTGACGACGATCGCCGGCTTCGGGACGCTCGTGACCACGCACTACCCGGGACTCCGCAGCATGGGGTGGATGGCGTCGCTCGGCGTGTTCTTCGCGGTCGCCACGGCGGTGGTGGTCGTGCCCCTGGTCGTCCGCCCGGGCGGCGCCGGGGCGCGTGGGGACGTGCCGGGCGCGCGCTGACCCCTTGACCTTTGCCACCAGCCTTCCTAATTTTAGGTGATCGGCGGTCTTTGACTTTTCACTCTTCACTTTTCACTCTCAACTCTTCACTCCCTCTAAGGGGGCGCGATGGCACGGGAACTGAAGGCGAGCGAGCTGCGGTGGCGATGCCCGGACGAGTGGCTGCAAGGGGCGAGCACGGCGGAGATCGAGCCCTCGCGCGGGATCATCGGCCAGGACCGCGCCGTGCGGGCGCTCGGGTTCGGCCTGGCGGTCGACTCGCTGGGGTTCAACGTGTTCGTGACCGGTCTGACAGGGACCGGGAGGATGACCGCCATCGAGCTCCACCTGCGGCCGCTGGCCGGTCAGGGGAAGGTCCCCGACGACCTGCTGTTCGTCTACAACTTCGCCCGTCCCGAGCAGCCCCGGCTCCTGCGCCTCGCGGCGGGGCGGGGCGTCGTGCTGCGCGACCAGATGGAGAAGCTGCTGCGCGACCTCGCGTCCAGCCTCCCCGGGATGTTCGACGGCGACGAGTTCCAGCGCCGGCTCGAGCTCGCGGTCGAGGACCTCAAGGCGAGGCAGCAGGAGCTGATCAAGGGGTTCGAGCACCGCGTTCGCGAGGCGGGGTTCACGCTGGTGCAGGTGCAGGTCGGCTCGGTGACGCGGCCCGAGATCCTGCCGACGGTCGAGGATCGCCCGGTCACCCTGGACAAGCTGCAGAGCCTGGCCGAGGAGGGGAAGGTCGACCGCGAGCGCGCCGCCGAACTGGAACGCGGGCACGGCAAGCTGTCGGAGGAGTTGCAGCGCGTGTACCACGAGGTGATGACGCTGCGCGAGGAGATGGTGGCCCGGGCCGAGAACCTGCGCCGTTCGACGGTGGAGCCGATCCTCAAGCAGGCGCTCGGCGCGGTGGCGCGCGAGGTCGCCGAGCCGCGCGCGGGCGGGTACCTCGACGACGTCCTCGCCGACATGCTCGACCACCTCGACCTGTTCGTGACCAAGGACGGGGACGACAGCGACCCGCTCCTGCGCTACCGCGTCAACGTCGTCGTGGACAACGGCGCCACGCCCGGACGGCCGGTCGTGATCGAGACCGAACCGTCGCACGGCAACCTGTTCGGGACCGTGGAGGCGAAAGTCGGGCCGAACCTGCACTCCACCTCCGACCACATGCGCATCCGTGCCGGCTCGCTGCTGCGGGCCAACGGCGGCTTCCTCGTCGTCAACGCCTTCGACGCGCTCTCCGAGGCCGGGGTGTGGCCGGCGCTCAAGCGCGCCCTGCGCTACCGCCGGGTCGTGATCCGGCCGCGCGACATCCTGTTCGCGATCTCCGGCCAGGCGCTGCAGCCCGACCCGGTCGAGATCGATGTCAAGGTCGTGATGATCGGCGACCGGGCGCTGTACGACCTGCTCCACGAGATGGACGAGGAGTTCCGCAAGATCTTCAAGGTGCTCTGCGACTTCGATAGCGAGATGCCGAACGGCCGCGAGCAGGTCGCCGACTTCCTCGCGCTGATGGCCAAGATCGTGCGCGACGAAGGGCTGCCGCACCTTGACCGCAGCGGGATGGCGGCTCTGGTGGAGGAAGCGGTGCGCCTGGCGCACAACCGCAAGCGGATCTCGGCGCGTTTTTCTGATGCGGCCGACATCCTGCGCGAGGCCGCGTTTCTCGCCCGCCGGCGGGACGGCGACCAGGTCACGGCCGAGCACGTCCGCGCCGCGTTGCGGGAGCGCCGCGACCGCCACTCCCTCCCGGAAGACAAGCTCTCCGAGATGATGCTCGACGACGTGCTGGTGATCGCGAGCGCGGGGAGCACCGTCGGCCAGATCAACGGCCTCGCCGTGTACGACCTCGGCTACCACGCGTTCGGCCTGCCCGGGCGGGTCACGGCGCGGGTCGGCCTCGGCCGCGAGGGGGTCATCAGCGTGGAGCGCGAGGCGCGCATGTCGGGGAGCACCCACGACAAGGGCGTCCTGATCCTCACCGGGTTTCTGCGCGGCACGTTCGCGTCCGAGGCGCCGCTATCGATGAGCGCGTCGATCGCGTTCGAGCAGTCGTACGGCGGGGTGGACGGCGACAGCGCCTCCTCGACCGAGGTCTACGCGATCCTGTCGGCGCTCTCCGGCGTCCCGCTGCGCCAGGACCTCGCGGTGACCGGCTCGGTCGACCAGAACGGGCGCATCCAGGCGATCGGCGGCGTCAACGAGAAGGTCGAGGGGTTCTTCGCCCTGTGCAGCCGGCGCGGTCTCTCGGGGACGCAGGGCGTCGTGATCCCGGAGGCGAACGTGGCCGACCTGCAGCTCGACCCCGAGGTCGTGACGGCCGTCGAGAGCGGGCGGTTCCACCTGTGGGCCGTCGCACGCGTCGAGGACGGGATCGGGTTGCTCACCGGGGTGCCCGCGGGCGAGCGGGGCCCGGACGGCTCGTTCCCGCCCGACACGGTGCTCGGACGCTGCGCGACACGGCTGGCAGAGATGGCGGAGCAGCTCCGGCGCTACGGCAGCGGCGCCGAGCGGTGACGGGGGAAGATGCGCCAGTGAAGAGTTCAGAGTGAAGAGTGAAGAGTCGACAACCGGAAGCGGGGAACTGCCTGCACCCTCCGGCTCCGCAACTCCTCACTTTCAACTCTCAACTCTTCACTTTTCTCCTTCTGATGGATCTCTCCGGGCCCGAGTCTAGCCTGGGAGGAACGCGTCCTTCGGGGCGCCGCAAACGGGGCAGACCCAGTCGCCGGGGAGGTCGTCAAAGCGGGTGCCGGGCGCGATGCCGTGCGCCGGGTCGCCGTCGGCGGGGTCGTACGTGTAGCCACAGACGCCGCAGGTCCAGGTCGAAGCGACGTCCGGCGCCTTGGTCGGAGCCTGCACGGGCGGCTCGACCTCGCCGCGGTACGTCGGCGCGTTCTTCGGCGCCCGGCCCTTGCGGGCGTGGTACGCCGCGTAGGTGAGCGGCGCCGCGCCGGAGAGGACCTCGGCGGCGGCGACCTCCCCGATGAAGAGCGTGTGCGTGCCGGCGTCGGCCGCGGCCAGCACCCGCGCCTCGGCGACGGCCACGGCGTGGCCGATGACGAGCGGCACGTGCGTGCCGTCTCGCACCGTGGCGTGCGCGAGCTTGTCGACGTCGCGGCCAGACTTGAAGCCGAACACGCCGATGAGCTCCATCGGAACGCTGTCGGCGAGCACCGACACGCCGAACCAGCCGCCGTCGCGGATCAGGTCGTGGGTGAAGTTCTCCTTGTTGATGGCGGCGGCGAGCCGCGCCGGCTCCGCGGTGACCTGAAACACCGAGTTG
>JAKAFI010000276.1 GCA_021818005.1 Acidobacteriota bacterium
CGGAAGAGATCATCGACGCCGTGTGGTCGGGCGTCACCGGCCGCACGAGGGTCCTCTTCCTCAGTCACGTCACCTCGACGACCGCGATCGTCCTGCCGGTCGGGGAGCTGGTGCGGCGGGCGCGCGAACACGGCATCCTCACGGTGATCGACGGCGCCCACGCGCCCGGCCAGGTCGCCCTCGACCTCCCCGCGCTCGGCGCCGACTTCTACGCCGGCAACTGCCACAAGTGGATGAATGCGCCGAAGGGCTCGGCGTTCCTGCACGCGCGCCGCGAGGTTCAGGGCCTCCTCGAGCCGCTGGTGGTGAGCTGGGGGTGGCGCAGCGACCGTCCCGGCCCGTCGCGCTTCGTGGACGAGCACGAGTGGCAGGGCACCCGCGACGTCGCGGCCTACCTGACGGTGCCGGCGGCGATCGAGTACATGCGCGAGCACGACTGGCCCGAGGTCCAACGGGCTTGCCACGACCTCGTCGCCGCCGCCCGCGACCGGATCAACGCGGCAACCGGGCTGCCCGCGCTCGTGCCCGACGACCCCGGGTGGTTCGGCCAGATGGCCACGGTCGCACTGCCGCCGTGCGACCACGAAGCCCTGCAGCGTCGTCTCTTCGAGGAGTTCCGGATCGAGGTGCCCACGTTCGCGTGGAACGGCGGCAGGTACCTCAGGGTCTCGGCCCAGGTGTACAACGACGGGTCCGACATCGAGGCCCTTTGCGGCGCGCTGGCGCAACTCCTCGGCGCCGCGACGTGAGCCGACGGCCTGGCCGGCGCCGTTCAGCGTTCGACCGGGGCGGGTTCGGCGTCCTTGGCGGGTTGCACGTGATCCCCCGCGAACTCCTCCCCGACCACCAGCGAGTCCGAACAGACGAACTTGCGCCCGCTCGGGCGGTGCACGCAGTGCACGCCGTGCCGCCTGATCCAGGCGTACACGGTCGTCCGCGTCACCTGAGCCAGCGCCGCCGCCGCGCTGATGTTGAGGTGGAGCGTCTCCCGACCACAGTGGACACAGAAGTAGATCGGCATCGTCTCCTCTCCTCGCCGGGTCGCTCTTTCGAAGGCACACTTGAGCACACCCAAGCGTCAGCTTACAGTTTACTGCCACGAATATAGGGTGAGACCGGCGAGAACGCAAGCGACTCCGGCCGGGGCCGCGTGGCCCGCACCGGCCGGAGTCGGACCGTCGACAGCGGCGGCGGCCGGGAGGCCGCCGCCCGCAACTTCAGGACTTGCTCAACTCCTTCAGCATCTCGCGTGCCGACCTCGCCTCCTGGTCGTTCGGCGCCAGCTGCAGGAACCGCTCGAGGTGCGCCTTCGCGTCCGCGGTCGCGCCCTGCCCAACCTCGATCACGCCCAGGTAGTAGTACGGCAGCGGGTAGTTCGGGTCCACCTCGAGGACCCTCTTGAACCCGGTCACGGCTGCCGTCATGTCGTTCTTGTCGTAGGCGTCGAAAGCGAGCTTCAGCAGGCCGTTGCGGGCGATCGCCGGTTCCACCGGGGCGAGGCCGACGAGCGCATCGGCGAGCTTCGCCTTGTCCCCCAGGGCCAGGGCGGCGTTATAGCGCAACCGGATCGCCTGTTCGTTGGTGGCGTCCGTCTTCAGGATCGTCTCGGCCGCGGCTTCCGCCTCGGCGTTGTGGCCGCTCTTGAGGCCGGCCTCGGCGAGGCCGACGAGCGAAGGCTGCAGGTTCGGATCGATCTTCAACGCTTCCTGGAACTTGGCGAAGGCGCCCGCATAGTCGCCGGCGCGCATCAGGGCGACGCCCTCGTTGTGGACCTTCTTCGCCTCCTCGGTCGTCTGGCCGGTCTTCTGCATGTCCTTGAGCGCCTGGTCGGCCTTGACGTCGTCCTTCATGTTGCGGTACGCCTGCCAGCGCGCCTCCAGCGTGGCCTTGTCCGTCGAACCGAGCGCGATCGCCTTCTCCGCCGCCGTCACGGCCTCCTGGTTCTGACCCAGGTTCAGTTCGGTCACCGCCAGCGACTCCCAGGCCGCGCGCAGGTTGGGATCGTGCCCGACCGCTTCCTTGAACTTCGCCGCGGCCGCCGCATTGTCGTTGGCCCGCGAGGCCTTGACGCCGGCGTTGTACGCGAGGATCGCATCCTGCGAGGTCGAGGCGGCGGGCATGGCGCCGGGCATGGGCGCCGACTCTCCGGGGTGCATCGTCCACTCGTAGTACTCGCTGTCGTTCGCGCGCCACTCCTGGTTGACCTCCATCGACTGAAAGCCGGCCTTGTCGAAGCGGTAGTGGTAGGTGACGTCGAGGTGCGGGAGGTCGACGGTGAACATCCCCCGCTTGTCGGTGGTCTGGACGTCCTTGTACTTCGGGTGCGACGCCTCGGTGACCGTCACGATCACCCCCGGCAGCCCCTTGCCGTCCGGGCCGACGACTTTGCCGAGCAGCCGGCCCTCCCCCTCGGCAAAGGTCGCCACGGCGGTGATCCAGATCGGGAAGAGCAGCCACGCCAGCGTGTGCTTTTTCATCGGCATTGCGGTCCCCTCTCGTCCGCTTGGAATTGCGTCGCCGCCGCTGCGGCCGGCGGCCGTCGCCACGCCTCGCGGCGGCCGCCCGCCGGCCACACCAGCGCCAACACGCGCCTGAGATTAGCGCACCTCCAGGAGCGTGACAAGCGCCCGCACCCGGACGTGGGGCCACGCTCGAGGTCGGAAGCGAAAGGCCCCCCGCCCGGTGTCGCATCGTCGCGGTCGCCGCCGTCACCGGCGGGGCTGCCGTCGGGAAACCGACCGAGGAACGCGCCGGACGGAGGTAAACTTACGCAGGTCACGGTCGCACGGGAGGACACATGAGGTTTCTGCGCTGCTTTCTCCTATTCTCTCTGCTCCTGAGCGTGGCGGTGGTCGCCTCCGCCGGCGATGTCCAGGTTCTCTGTGAGCCCGGCCTGCGGGTCTACCTCGACGGCAAGGTCGCCGGCACCTCGAGCGCCAAGGAGGACGGCCTCTTCCTCCCCGGCGTCGCCGTCGGCGGGCACGTCATCCGCGTCGAGAAGGACGGCTTCGCGCCGCAGAGCTTCAAGGTGGAGGTCGAGAAGCTCCCGATCGAGGTGAAGGTCGGCGCGTTCTCCCCGCTGCCGGCCGCAGCACCGCCGCAACCGGCGCCCGCCAAGCCCGAGGTCGTGCAGATGGCCGGCCGCCTCACCGTCACGTCGGCCCCGCAAAACTGCACCTTCGAGATCGACGGCAAGCCCGAGGCCAAGGACGTTCCGGTGCTGCGGATCGACGCCGTGTCGCCGGGCCAGCACACCGTCGCGTTCAGCAAGCCGGGTTTCGAACGGCTCACCGGTATCGTCGACGTGCCGCCCGGCGGCGAGATCAGCGTGCGCGGCGACCTCTTGGCCGGCAAGCTCGAGACCGTGGCGGTGGGCAAGGGGTCGCTTCGGGTGTTCTCGACGCCGGAGATCTGCTCGGTGCAGATCCTCGGCAAGACCCACGACAAGACCGCCTCGGTGCTCAACGTCACGCACCTCCCCGCAGGGGAGCACCGGATGGTCGTCACCTGGCGGGGCCGGCAGATGGCCTCCGACGTCCTGATCACCGCCGGCCACAGGACCGTCGTCACCGTGAGCTTCATCAGGGGCGACGAGCCGTTCGTCGTCTCGTACGAGCCGGAGTGACACGGCGGGCGTTCAGCTCGCAGCGGACGGAGCGGTGGGCGCCACGGCCGGCGCGAACCGGGGAACCCGGCGTTCGTATCAGCCAGTAAAGGGGCGACCCCGGGGGTGCGGCAATACGGGGCACCGCGGGGCCGTTTTGATGGACATGAGCGCTCGCTCGACGGACTCTCTGCGGCTGGCGACTGCGGCGCGGACCGTAAGGAAGCGCCCGTGCCGCGTGCGGGCGAGCGCGTGGCGTGCCGTCGCCGGCGGCATCCTGCTGGTCTCGAGCACCGGCTGCGCGAGCCTGCCGCGGAGCCTGTACCACCTGCAGATCACCCCTGACGAGCTGCTGGCGGGGGCCCCGCTGGCCGTCACGCCCGTGCCCCCGCTCTCGGTCGCCGACCCGGCCGACGTCCTCGCCCTGAGCCCGGCGATGAAGGCGTTCGCCGACGCCCACGTGGAGCGGAGCGACCCCGACAACCTCAAACTGAACCAGCTGGTCACCGCGATCATGGGGAAGAAGACGTTCGGCGTGACGTACGACGACAGCACCCGGACCGCCGCGAACACGTTCCTGACCCGGCGTGGCAACTGCCTGTCGTTCTCCAACATGTTCGTGGCGATGGCACGCTACGTCGGCCTCAACGCCGAGTTCCAGGAGGTCGACATCCCTCCCGACTGGACGCTCGACAAGG
>JAKAFI010000277.1 GCA_021818005.1 Acidobacteriota bacterium
TCCACAATCAGGACCGTCAGCCGTGCCATCGTTTCTCCCGCGGGTCGTCCGCCCGGCTGCCGCGGGCCGGACGGAATCGGCAAGCCGTTTTTCGGCTTGTAGTATACCGCCATGAAGAAGACGATCCTCACGCTGTACGCGCACCCGGACGATGCGGAAACGATGGCCGGCGGCACGCTCCTCAAGTGGGCCGCCGAAGGCCACGCCATCACCCTGTGCCTGATCACCGGCGGCGACAAGGGCACCGCCGACCCCGCCGACTCAAGCGCCGCCGTGATCGCCCGCCGCCAAGCCGAGCAGGCTCGCGCCGCCGCCCGCCTCGGCGCCGAGGTGATCACCCTCGGATACGAGGATGGCACGCTGCAGCCCACGCTCGAGCTGCGCCGCGACCTCGTGCGGGTGATGCGGCGGGTCCGCCCCGACGTCGTCGTCGCCGGCGACCCGACCGTCTGGTTCCGGCACCGGACGTACATCAACCACCCCGACCACCGCGCGGCCGCCCAGGCCGCGGTGGAGGCGCTCTACCCCGCGGTCAAGAAGGCGAGCATCTTCCCCGAGCTGATCGGCGAGGGGCTTGAGCCGCACGTCGTGGGCGAGGTCTGGCTCGGCCCCACCAACGAGCCCGACACCTGGGTCGACATCGCCGGGGTGTTCGACGAGAAGATCGCGTTGATCTGCGAGCACGCTTCGCAGTTCCGGCCCGGCCCGGCGCGTGCCGCGTTCGAGCGGATCGCGAGCGAGGCCGGCCGGGCGGGCGGCCTCGCCCTGGCCGAGTCGTTCCGCACGCTGCGCCTGGGCGCCAGCACGGTGCAGGCGCTCGCCGGCGACCCCGCCCGCTGACCGGCCCGGGTCACGCCGGGGTGCCCAACGGCGCCAGGCCGACACCGGCCGCCAGCAGCGCCTCGCGCACCGCGCGGGCGCGCCCGACCGCGCCGGGCGAGTCGCCGTGGACGCAGATCGTCCGCGCGGCCAGGCCGATCTCCCGGCCGTCGAACGCCGTCACCCGGCGCTCGACGGCGATGCGCACCGCCTGCCGCGCGGCGACCTCGGGGTCGGTGTGCAGCGCCCACGGCAGCGCGCGCGAGCGCAGTGTCCCGTCCGCCTCGTAGGCGCGGTCGGCGAACGCCTCCGCCACCGCCGCGAAGCCGTGGTCGCCGTACACCTGCAGGCACCGCGAGCCGGCCAGGCCGACCAACGCCACCGAGCGGCTCCAGCGCGCGACGCCGCGCGCGACCGCCGCCGCGATCTCCTCGCGGCCGGCTGCGTCGTTGTACAGCGCGCCGTGCGGCTTCACGTGGCGCAGCTCGACGCCCGCCGCATCGGCCGCGGCCGCCAGCGCCTTCACCTGGCCGAGGACGCTCGCCTCGATCGCCCCCGCGTCCATCCCCAGCGAGGAGCGGCCGAACGAGGCGCGGTCCGGGTAACCGGGGTGGGCGCCGGCCGCGACGCCGAGCCGCCGCGCGAGCGCCAGCACCCCGGCCATCGTGTGCGCATCGCCCGCGTGGGCACCGCACGCGATGTTGGCCGAGGTGACGAGCGCGAGCAGCGCCTCCTCACGGCCGTCGTCGAGCGCGTCGGGCAGTTCGCCGACGTCGGCGTTGAGGTCGATGACCGGCCCCGGAGAAACCGCATCGCTCACTGCAGCACCTCCCCCCTCGTCTCCGGCAGGAACATGATGAGGAACCCGGCCGCGACGAAGAACGCCGAGGTGAGCGCCAGCGCGCTGCCGATCCCGTGACGGTCGGCGAGCGCCCCGATCACGAACGGGGCCAGGGCGCTCGCCGCCCGGCCGAAGTTGTAACAGAACCCCTGCGCCGTGGCGCGCACCGAGGACGGGAACAGCTCGGCGAGCATCGCGCCGAACAGCGAGAAGTAGCCGTGCCCGAAGAAACCGATCAACGGCCCCATCGCCATCAGCGCCGCGGGGTGCGCGCCCAGCTGTCCGTAGACGGGCACGAGCAGCGCCGCGCCGCCGACGAACGTGAGGAAGACGGGCCGCCGGCCGAAACGGTCCGCGAGCACGCCGAACAGCACGTACCCGAGGAACGCGCCGACCTGCATCGGAACGATCCACTCCACCGAGCGCACCACGCCCATCCCCGCGCCGCCGACCGCCACCGGGCTCGCCAGGTAGGCCGGGATCCAGGTGAACAGGCCCCAGTACGCGAACAGCAGGCACGAGGTGAGGCTCGTCGCGACGACGACGCGGCGCAGCAGCGGCGGCCGGAAGACCGCCGCCAGCGGCAGCCGGTCGCCGCGCGCGGCCCGCTGCCAGAGCTGCGGCTCCGGCACCGTCCGCCGCACCCACCAGGCGAGGAGCGCCGGAGCGACCCCGATGGCGAACAGCACCCTCCAGCCGTGCCCGGGGAGGATCGCCGACGCCAGCAGCGCGGCGGCGATGTACCCGATGGCCCACCCTGACTGCATCAGGCCGATCGCCTTGCCGCGGTGCTCGGCCGGCCAGCTCTCGGAGACCAGCACCGACCCCGCGGCCCACTCCCCGCCGAGCCCGATCCCGACGAGCGAGCGCCACAGCACGAGCTGCGCCAGCGAGTGCGCCGTCGCGGTGAGCGCGGTGAACACCGAGTAGAGCAAAATCGACCACACCAGCGCCCGCGCCCTCCCGATGCGGTCGGCGAGGACCCCGAACCCGATCCCGCCCACGGCCGATGTCAGCAGCGTCACCGAGGCGAGCCCGCCCGCCGCCGCGGCCGAGAGCGAGAACTCGGCGCGGATCGCGGTGAGGGCGAAGGCGTAGAACATCACATCCATCGCGTCGAGCATCCAGCCGAGCATCGCCGCGGCGAGCGTCCGCCATTGCGCCGCCGACACCGAGGCGAGACCCGCGGGAGGACGGACCGCGCTCACCGCCCCACCCCGAGCGCGGGCAGCTCACGCTCCAGCTCGCGCAGCGCGGCGCCGGCCTCGTCAAGCGAGACCTCCTCGAAGCGGACGCGGTCACGGGCGCGCAGCTGGCCGACCCGGTGCAGGTCGGCGGCGATCACGCAGGCGATCTGCGGGTACCCACCGGTGGTCTGGTGCTCGACGAACGACACGATCGGCCTCCCGTCGCCGGGCACCTGCAGCGCCCCCAGCGACACGCCCTCGGTGAGCATCTCGCCCGGCCGCTCGGCCGCCAGCGGCGCCCCCTCGAGACGCAGCCCCATCCGGCTCGTGCTCTCGCTCACCACGTACTCCGACGCGGCCAGCGCCGCCCGCGCCTCCGGGGTGAAGCGCTCCCACTGTGCGCCGCGGGTGACGCGCAGCCGGTCGCGCCGCAGCAGCCGCGCCGCCGCCTCGTGCGGGAACCGCCGCGCCATCGGAGCCGTGGCCGGACCCGCGCCGACGGCGAGGACGTCCCCCGCCCGCAGGGCGCGCCCGGCGAGCCCGCCGAGGCCGGAGGTGAGGTGGGTCGAGGCGCTGCCCAGAACGCGCGGCACCGCGAGGCCGCCGCCGACGCACACGGTGGCCCGCGCGCCGGAGAGCGTGGCGCGCAAGCTCAGCGTGTCGCCGGCCGCGACCTCGAGCGCCGTCCACAGCGGGACCGGGACCCCGCCCACAGCCGGCTCGAAGTCGGAGCCCGTCACCGCGACCAGGCACGGCCGCGTGAACGTCAGGGCGGCCCCGGTGAGCGTCATCTCGATCGCCGCGGCGCCCGCCGGGTTGCCGACCAGCCAGTTGCCGACCCGCAGCGAGACGGGGTCGGCGGCGCCCGAGGCCGAGACGCCGATCTGCGCCCAGCCGGGACGCCCGAGGTCCTGCACGGTGCTCTGCAGGCCCGGCGCCACGACGCGCACGAGCGCAGCCCCGTCGGCCCCCGCCGGCGGTGCGGCCGCACTCCGCGGCGGCATGGGCACCTGGTCGCTCTCCACGAACCGCACCCGGTCGCCGGCCGCCAGCAGCGCCGGCGGCGTGCGGCCCGGATCGAAGAGCACGGCGGGCGTCCGCCCGATCAGCTGCCACCCCCCTGGTGAGGCGAGCGGGTAGACGCCGGCCTGGGCGCCCCCGATCGCGACGCTCCCCGCCGGGACGAGCGTGCGCGGGCTCGGCCGCCGCGGGACCGCGAGGCGGGGCGGCAGCCCGCCCAGGTACGGGAAACCGGGGGAGAAGCCGAGGAAGTAGACGAGGTACTCGGCCGCGGCGTGCTCGCGCACGACCTCGGCCGGGGTGAGACCGCAGGCGGCCGCCACCGCCGCGAGGTCGGGCCCCGACTCGCCGCCGTAGCGCACGGGCAGCTCCACCAGCGCCGTCTCGGGAAGAGTTACGGCTTCC
>JAKAFI010000022.1 GCA_021818005.1 Acidobacteriota bacterium
GCCCGCACGCGAGCGCCGGCGGATCGGAGCGCGCGCGGCGCGCAACTTCGGCCGCACCGTGGCCGAGTTCGTCCGCTTCGCCGGCGCCGACCGCGCGCACCTGCACGAGCTCGTCGCGGTCGAGGGTCTCGAGGACCTCCGGGAAGCGGCCGGGCGCGAGGGCGCGATCGTCGTCACGGCGCACCTCGGCGCCTGGGCCCTCTACGTCACCGCCGTTGCCGCCGCCGGCGTGCCCAGCGCCCTGCTCGTCGGGCGGCAGCACAACCCCAAGGTGCAGCGCTTCATCCTCGCGATCCCCGGCGGCGCCGTGCGCTTCGTCGCGAAGAGCAAGCACGCGCCGCGCGAGATCCTGCGCTGCCTCGAAGAGCGGCGCGCGGTCGTCATGGTCGCCGACCACCGCGCCGGCCGCAGCGGCATCCCGGCGCCGTTCCTCGGCCGCGTCGGCTCGACCCTGCCGCTACCCGGCGCGATCGCCGCGCGGCGCGGCACGCCGCTGTTCGTGATGGCGGGCCGGCGCGTCGCCGGCGGCCGCCATCGCGTCGCGATCACGCCCCTGCCGGTCGCGTGCCCGGGCGGTGAGGACGAGCGCCGCCTCGCGATCGCGACGGCGTGCAACGAGGCGCTCGGCCGCGCCATCGTCGCCTGCCCCGAGCAGTACTTCTGGTATCACCGACGCTGGCTCGGGATGCCCCCGGCGACCGCCGGCTGATCACGCCGCCGCGAGCGGCGCCCGACACCCGGGCACGTCGTTGCGCGGGCTGTTGACCAGCTCGCTCACCGGGTAGGCGACCATCCCCGCGGCGGCGCGCGGGCGCAGCAGCGGCTGGAGCACCTCGGGGTCGCGCAGCGCCGGGTCGAGCCAGAGCGCGAACTCGGACGGCTCGAGGATCACCGGCATGCGGTCGTGCACCGGCGCCACCAGCTCGTTCGCCGCCGTGGTGACGATCGTGCACGACTCGACCGCCTCGCCGCCCGCCCCGGCCCAGCGCTCCCACAGCCCGGCAAAGCCGAACGGCCGGGCGGAGGCGAGCCCGATGAAGTACGGCCGCTTCCCCGCCCCGACCTTCCGCCACTCGTAGAAGCCGTCGGCGACGACGAGGCAGCGGCGCGCCCGGAACGCCGATCGAAACGCCGCCTTGGCGGCCAGCGTCTCGGCTCGCGCGTTGATCATCCGCGCCGCCACCGCGCGGTCGTTCGCCCACGCCGGGATGAGGCCCCAGTGAAGCGCGACCAGCTCCCGCCCGCCGGCCGCGCCGGCGCGCACCGCCGCCACCTCCTGGGTCGGGGCGATGTTGTAGCGCGGCGCCAGCTCCGGCACTTCGGGCAGCCCGAACGCCTCCGCGATCACCTCGCCCGGCGCCGCCTGCGTGAACCGCCCGCACATGCGACGATTCTACGCGCCCGCACGCTCGCGAACGGGTGGAGGAGTGAAGAGTTGAGAGGCCAGGGAAGAGGAGAGAAGGAAGAGGTGAGAGGAAAGACAAAGACAGAAGCGATGCGCGGCGTTTCTTCCCTCTTCCCTCTTCCCTCTACCCTCTTCCCGTTCCTGTCTCTAACTCTTCACTCTTCACTTTTCACTCTTCACTGCCTTCCCCGGGGCGATCTGGATGGGCTTGAGCGCCGGCGGGAAGTGGGCGCGCAGGAAGCCGAGGATCGCGTCGGCGGTCGGGATCGGGCGCTCCATGCTCGGGGTGTGGCCGGACGCCGGGATCTCCACCAACGTCGCGTGCGGCAGCGCGGCGGCCATCGCCCGCGACGACGCCGGCGGCGTGAGCGTGTCCTCATGCCCGACGAGAACGAGCGCCGGGACGTCGAGTGTGGGCAACAGCGCGCCGCTGTCCGGCCGGTCGCGCATCCCGGCCAGGCAGCCGACCAGCGCGTGCGGCGCCGCGTCCGCCGCGACCACGCGCAGCTCCTCCAGCAGGCGCGGCGCACGCGCCGCGGTCGAGGGTCCGACCAGACCGGCCGTGAAGTCGTCGAGGAACCCGCCGGCATCGCCGGCCGCGATCCGGGCGATCGCCGCGTCGCGGCGGCGCCGCCCCTCGTCCGAGTCCGCCTCCGCGCGCGTGTCCACCAGGATCAGGCCGAGCAGGCGCTCGGGGTGCGCAGCCGCGACGCGGAGCGCGACGTAGCCGCCCATCGAGTGGCCGCCGAGGACGAACCGATCGAGGCCGAGCGCGTCGGCGAGCGCGACGACGTCGGCTCCCAGCTCCTCGACGGCGTAGCCCGACGCCGGCTTCCCGGAGCCGCCGAACCCGCGCAGGTCGGGGGTGACGAGCCGCGCCCCCTGCTCGATCGCCGTCCGCACCGGCGTCCAGATCGCCGCCGACAGCGGGAAGCCGTGCAGCAGGATGACCGGCACGCCGTCACCGTGATCCTCGACCTCGAGCGCCACCTTCTCCAGCTCGACCCTCATCGTCCCTCCCCGACCCCGCCGCTCCTCGCAGCCTCGCTCCCGTGATCCTATCGTTCCCTGAGCTTGAGGTTCTCGGCGGTGATGCGCCGCCACTCCAGCGCCCGCTCGATCGTGATCAGGACCTGCTCCTTGCGGAACGGCTTGGTGATGTAATCGTAGGCACCGCGCCGCACCACCTCCTGCGCCGACTCCAGGCTCCCGTACGCGGTGATGATGACCACCGGGATCGTCGGGTCCGCCCGGTGGACGACGTCGATCACCTCCAGCCCGTCGCGACCGAGCATCTTCAGGTCCGAGATGACGAGCGAGAAGCGGTGCGCCGCCATCAGCTCCTCGATCTCGAGGGGGTTGTTGGTGACCACGACATCGTGCGGGGTCTTCGCCCGGATGATCGTCTCCAGCAACGTGAGCATGTCGACCTCGTCGTCCAGGATCAGCAGCTTCTCCGTCATGCAACCCTCCTCAATCCGAGCCACCCTTTGCCCCGCCCGGTCATCGGTTCTCCGCCACGGCGGGCAGGGACACGGTGAACGCCGTGCCGGACCGCTCGGCGCCGACCTCGTCCTCGTGGAGGCTCTCCACGGTGATCTTGCCCCCCGCCTTCTCCACGATGCCGTGGCTGATCGAGAGGCCGAGCCCGGTTCCCTCCCCGGGGGCCTTCGTCGTGAAGAACGGGTCGAAGATCCGCCCCAGGTCCTGCCGCCGGATGCCGTGACCGGTGTCGCGCACCGTCACGGTCACCTGGTCATCGACCCGGCGCGTTTGCACCGTGAGCGTGCCGCCGCTCCTCCTCATCGCGCCGCGAGCGTTGGTGATCAGGTTCAGCAGCACCTGTTGCAGGCCTTGCGGATCCCCCATGACCCTGGGCAGGCCTTCCTGCAGATCGGCGCGACACTCGATCTTCTCAGTGAGGAGCGTGTTCTGCACCATCGCGAGCACGCGCCGCACCTCCTCGTTGAGGTCGCTCGTCTCGTCGCGCTGCTCAGGGATCCTGGCGAACCGGCCGAGGTTCTCGACGATCTTCTTGCACGCCAGGCCCTGCCTCTCGATGATCTTGAGGTGCTCCCAGGCCGGCGTGTTGGGGGGCGTCTCCTCCAGGAGGAGGTCGGTGAACCCGAGGATGATCGCGAGCGGGTTGTTGATCTCGTGCGCCACCCCGGCCGAGAGCATCCCGAGCGAGGCCAGCCGCGAGCTCAGGTTCACCTCGCGCTCGCGTTGCTTCTTCAGCCGCGTCCAGCGGCGCTCCATGCGGATCAGCGACACCCCGCCGGCGAGGAGCGCGAGGACGATCGCGCCCTGCACGACGAACTGCCGCACGAACAGCGAGCCGACGAGCCCCTGCACCTCGCTGACCGGCGCGACCACGGCCACCGACCAGCGCCGGCCGGGCCGGTCGGGGTCGACGTGGACCGGGCAGAACCCGATCAGCTTGTGGATCGGTCCCGTGGCCTGGCGATGCCAGCCGGAGAGGTACGAGCCCGTGCCTTCCTGGCCCGTGAGCATGCGGTCCCGCATGATCGCGTTGATGTCCTCGAAGCCGATGGCGGGGTTGCGCTGCGGCCGCGCCTTGAACGCGTTCTTCCCCACGAACGACGCCATCGGGTGGGCCAGGAACGTCCCTTTCTCGTCGATCACCCACGCGTATCCGGTGCTCCCCGAGCGCGCGTCCTCGGTGAAACGGCGCGCGATGCCGGACGCGTCGAGCACGAACACGAGCACGCCGGAGAACCTCGCCGCCGGGCCGGCGCCGGCCTGGCCCCCGGTTCCCTCGTAGTGCGGCGTGGACAGCGTCACCAGCGGCCGGCCGCCGTAGCGCTCCTGTACCGGCCGCGGCGCCTCGCTCAGCAGGATCCGACCCCGGCTCGCCGGCGACCGCGCCCAGACGAAGCCGGGGTCGTGGGTGAGCGACCCCGATTCGGTTCGCGCCACGCCGGAGCGGTCGAGGACGACCGTCTCCTCGCCCGACGCCGAGATCCGCCGGATCTCCAGCAGCTCCTCCTCCTGGACCGAGCCGAGCGTCACCCGCAGGCGGCTCACCATCGCGGCCGAGCCGCCGTCCTGGAGCGACGGCGACAGGTTGAGGACGGTCAGCTCTCGCCTGAGGAAGTCGAGGTCCTGTTGCAGCAGCGCCGCGAGGTTCCTCGCCAGCACGAGCTGCTGGCCGTTGAACTCCTCGGTGACGACCTGCCGCATCTTTCCGAGCGACAGCAGCCCCAGCATGAACGCGAGGACGAGCAGCAGGACCGTGACCACGACACCGACGAACGGCGCCAGCCGGCGGAAGGTGGCCGAGCGCATCACGAGGGCGTCCCCCCCTCCGGCCCCAACCCCAGCGAGAAGTCGCCGGCCCGGTAGGCGGCGAGCGCGCGATCCACCTCCGCCTCGTCGCCGAAGAGCGTGTCGGCCTGCCTGGTGACCACGAGGAGCCGCCCGAGTTCCTCGAGCCTGCGCTCCATCTCGGCCGCGCCGGCGTGCCCGGTGCGGGCGACCAGCGCATCCTCGCGATGGTGCGTGCCGAAGCCGGCGGCTTCCAGCGCCCCGGCGAGGAACCGCACGCGGCGCGTCCGCCCCGCCATGTCCGCGGCGCCGCCGTGGAAGAGGAAGCTCGCGTAGCTGTCCTCGGCCCGCTCGGCGAGGTAGGCGTCCACGCGGGAGAAGTGGTAGCCGAGGCGGAAGCTCAGGTTGAGGTAGCTCTCGGACACGATGACGAAGTTGGGCGAGCGCGCCAGCTCGAGCGCGTCGCGGTTCGTCAGCGCGCTCGTCAGCAGTGAGCCGATCTGCGCCGCGCCGACCGCCGCGTCGGTCCGCCACGGGACCTGGAGCATCCCCCGCCAGAGCGGCCGCAGCGGCCGGCAGGTGAACGCGTCGGGCGTGACCGTGCGCTCCTCGGGGCGAGGCGCCAGCCCGCCCCCGAGGTCGACGAAGTAGAAGTCGACCGGCAGCGAGCTTTGCAGCTTCGCCGCGTGCCGCGTGCCCCGGGACGCGAGGCTCCCTGCCGTGAACATCTCCTCCACCGCCCGCTCGTGCGCGAACCGCAGGACGTCGTGGATCGTCCGGCAGCGCGACGCCTTGAACCCCGGGCTGCGGGGGTCGGTCAGGTTGAGCGGGGTGACGTGGGCCAGGCTCGCACGGAACCGGCGCAGCAAAGGCGTCTCCTCCACCGGCGCCGGGGCGCCGGCGCCGTCCACCAGCGCGGCGATCCGACCCTCGTACACGTTGCCCAGCTCCGCGTCCACCGTCACGACCATTCCCGGCCTGAGGACGGCCGTGGCGGCCGCGGCGCCGAAGATCGACGGGATCCCGAACTCGCGCGCCACGGTCGCGAGGTGACTCGCCGCGGAGCCGACCTCGGTCACCATCGCGGCGGCGCGGTCGAGCGCCGCGGCCAGCCGCGGGGACGCCGATCTCGCCACCACGATCGCGCCCGCAGGCACGAGCTGAACCTCGTCGTCTCCGGCGAGCACGTGGACGGTCCCCGAGGCGCACCCCCGGCACGCCACCACCCCACCGCTCAGGAGCGGGACGAGCCCCTGGCGGAGCGCCATCACCCCCGGCTCGGCCTTCGCCCGCGATGACAGCCGCAGCGGTCTCGACTGCAGGATGTACAGGGCGTCGTTCGCGTCCACGGCCCACTCCACGTCCTGCGCCCGGCCGAAGTGCTCCTCCAGGCGTTTGCCGTACGCGCCGAGGAGGTTGACCTGGTCCTTGCTCAGACACGGCTGGTCGCGCATCCAGCCGGGCACGTCGACCTCGACCAGGCCCGCGCCCTCGCGGCAGAGGAGCATGCGCCGCTTGGCCGACACCCTGGTCTCCCGCAGCGCGGGCTCCGGGTCGCGGGCCACGGTGAAGATGTCCGGGTCGGCCGAGCCGTTCACCGCGGGGCTGCCGAGCCCCCACACGCCGGCGACGATGAGCGAGTCCGATTCCGGGTCCTGCGGGTCGCGGGTATAGAGGACCCCGCTGGCGCGGGCGTCCAGCATCGCGATGACGCCGATCGCCATCGGCAGCACGCCGCCGTCCGCGCCCCGCGCCCGCAGGTAGACCAGCGCCCGCGGGCCGAACTGGCTCGCCAGGACCTCCCGGCACGTTCGCAGCAGCGACCCCCGGCTCACGTTGAGCACCGTGTCGAACTGCCCCGCGAACGTGAACTCGCCGTCCTCTCCCGTCGCGCTCGAGCGCACCGAGACCCGCAACGAGCCCGGCGTACCGCCACCGACCCGGCGGTCGAGGGCGTCGTAGGCGTTGAGGATCGCGCGCGCGATCGCCTCGGGCCACGCCGCATCCAGGATCATCTCCTTGACGCTGCGGCTGGCCGCCTCGAGCTCCTCCTTGTCCTTGAGCGAGACCCGCGCGATCTGCTCCGCCACTTCGCCGAGCAGCCCCGTCTCTGCGAGAAACGCGCGGCAGGCCGCGGTCGTGACGCAGAAGCCGTCGGGCACCGGCAGGCCGACGTCGCACACGATCTCACCCAGGCGGCGGACCTTGCCGCCGACGAGCTCCGGCGACGCCCCCCGCATCGAGGCCAGGTCGAGGACCGCCGGGCCGTCCGGTCCGGTCGGCGTTTCCCCGGCCGTCGCCCGCGCCGCCGCGGTCACCCGCTCCACCGTGCCGGCGAGCGCCCGGTGGCGGCCGTCCGCGAGCCCCTGCAGATCGCGCACGATGCCGGACGTCAGCTCCGCCAGGCGGTCGAAGCTCTGATCCACGTAGGCGCGGTCGAAGAGGTAGTCGCCGGAGGCCTTGGCCTGCATGTCCGCCATCACCTCGAGCGCCGCCGAGTTGGCGTCCACGAGCCGCTTGAACGCGGCGTACTTCAGCGCGAGCCGTTCCCGCGCGTTTTCCTCCGAGAGCCGGCCGAACCGGCCGCCGAGGAGGCCGCGGAGCCGGGCGCTCAACACGAGTCGGGCCCGTTCCTCTCCCGGTCGCGATCGCCGCCCTCGCGGCCGAACTCCGGGTCGAACAGGTAGTTGCCTTCCATGAACGCCCTCACGTACCAGTCCACGGAGGCCCGCTGGCCCATCCTCATGTCGAGCTGTCGCGTCGCGACGATCAACCGCCCGAGCTGATCAAGGCGCGCGAGCGTGGCGTCGAGGTCGTACTTCCTGATCCTGGCGTTGACGAGGTCGCCCTGCCGCTCGACCTGGAAGTCGAGCTCGCGCAGGATGCGTTCCAGCAGCACGCAGCGGTTGACCCGCCGCGCCTCGTCCGCCGCCCCGCCCTTGAAGCGGAAGCTGATGTAGTTGCGGCTCGGGGAGTCGCCGCAGAAGCAGTCCACCGCGGCGAAGTGGTAGCCGATGCGCGAGCTGAAGTTGCAGTACGACTCCGCCACGATCGCGTAGCTCCGGTCCCCCAGCCGCCTCTCCCCGTACTCGACGAACGGCGTGAAGATCGCCTGCGTCGTCACCGAGGCCACCCCGCCGACGCTCAGCGGCTTCGGCTGCCACCAGCGCAGCTCCGGGTTGGTCATGCCTGCGAGCAACGCCCGCATCGGGACGGAACTCACGTCCTCGGGCCGCAGGCTCGCCGCACCTGGACGCCGCCGCAACCCGCCTCCGAGGTCGATGATGTGCACTCGAAACGGAAGCCGGGCGCGGAGCGGCAGCGAGCGCAGCTCGCCGTAGGACACGCGGTCGCTGACGCGGAACATCTCCTCGAACGCCTTCTCGTGCGCGAACCTCGCGATGTCGTGAAACGTCCGGCACGACGCGGCGGTGAACTCGGACGACTTGGGGTCGGTCAGGTTGAGGGTGACGACGAACTTCGCCACCTCGGCGAGGACGGCGTGCACGGGCGTGCCCGACATCCCCGCCGGGCGCCGCTCGCTCGCCCCGGCCAGGAGGCTCTCCACCCGTCCCGCGTAGATCGCGCCGCGGTCGCCGTCGACGGTGATCACCGCCCCCGCCGCGAGGGTGGCCGTCGCGGCGTGGGTGTCCAGCACCGCGGGGAGGCCGAACTCCCGCGCGAGCGAGGCCATGTGGCCGGTCGCGGCACCGATGTCGGCGACGATCGCCGCGGCCCGGTCCATGACCCGGACGTACTGCGGGTTCGACTTGCGGGCCACGAGCACCGCACCGTCGGGGAACCCCGCGATGTCCTCGGGGCCGGAGGAGAGGAACACCGGCCCGCTCGCGCAGCCGGCCGCCGCGGAGACGCCGGTCAGCAGCCGTGGGTGCCCCTCGACCTCCGCCGGCGCCGCCTCCCGCTCGCCCCGCCCCGAGCTCGTGTGCACCGGCCGCGTCTGCAGCAGGACCAGGCGCCCCGCCCGGTCGAGCGCCCACTCCACCTCCTGTGGCGCGCCGAAGTGGCTCTCGGCGGCGAGGACGAGGCCGGCCAGCTCCGCCACCTGGGGGTCCGTCAGACACAGCGAGGGCCGGCGCTCCGGCGGTACGGGCACCGCCGCGACGCCCCCGCGCGCCAGCGCCTCCACACTCGTCTCCTTCGAGCCGGCGCTGCGCGTCAGGATCGTGTAGCCGCCGTCCTTGGCGACCGTCCACGCGTCGGGGCTCACCCCGCCCTCGACGGTGCCGATGCCCAGGCCCCAGCTGCCGTTGATCACCATGCGGGGCAGCTCCGGCCGGTTGGGGTCCACCGAGCACGCCACGCCGCTGGCGACGGCGTCCACCATGACCAGGCAGGCGACGCCCATCGGCACGTCCTCGTCCGGGATCCCTCTGATCGCCCGGTACGCGATCGCCCGCGGGGTGTACAGCCCGGCGACCACTTCCTTGTAGGCGGCGACGATCTCGTCCGCCGGCACGTTGAGCAGGCTGAGGTACTGGCCGGCGAACGACAGCTCGCCGTCCTCTCCCAGGGCGCTCGAGCGCAGCGCCACGCGCGGTTCGGACCCGACCGACCCGGCCAGCCTCGCATAGCCGGCCAGGATCGCGTCCTCGAGCGCGGGTGGCAGCGCCGCGGCCACGATCGCCTCCCGGATCGCGGCCGCGGTGGCCGACACCGATTCCAGATCCTGCACGTCGAGGCCCTGCAGCAGGGCGCGGATCTCGCCCTGGAGCTGGTTGGCGGCGAAGAAGTCGATGCACGCACCGGTGGTGACGGCGAACCCCTCCGGGACCGGGAGCCCGGCGCGGTTCCTGAGCTCGCCGAGGTTCGCGCTCTTGCCGCCGACGTGGTCCAGATCTCCGACCGTCACCTTTGCGAGCGGCACGACGTACGGGCCGCCCTCTCGCATCGGCCCGCGGTCGAGGATGCTTTCCACCGCCTGCTGGATCTCCGAGAAGCGCGCCGACAGCTCCGGGTACCGGCGGTTCGAGAGCGCGTCCAGCTTCTGGATCATGCGGTAGGCGTGGCTCGCGGCGGTCACGGCGCTCGAGCGGACGAACGCCATGCCGAACGTCGGCCCGCCCTCGAGGCGCCGCTCGATCTCGGCGATCACCTCCAGGATCTCGTCGTTGGAGGTGGACAGGTCCCGGAACGTGAGGTACTTCAGGTGCAGCGCCGCGGTGGCGTCGGGGCGCGCCTCGAGCGGCTTCCAGCGGTCGATCCGCAGCAGGCGTCGCAGGAGTCGCCGCATGCCCCGGGCGCCTACCCGCCCGCCTGCCGCTGCGACGCGAGGTGCTCCTCCTCGAGCCGCTTCTTCTTGAACGCCTCCTCGATCTTGGCGAGGACGTCGTCGAGGTTCGCCGGCTTGAGCAGGTACTCGAGCGCCCCGAGCCGCATCCCCTCCACGGCCGCGTTGATCGAGGCGTTGCCCGACAGCATGATCACCTGCAGCAGCGGCTGCAGCTTCTTCGCCTCGCGCAGGACCGCGATCCCGTCCATCCCCGGCATGCGGACGTCAAGTAGCGCGACGTCGAACGGCCGGGCCTGGATCACGGCGAGCGCCTCGGGCCCGGAGTGGACCCCTTCGACGTAAAGGCCGCGGGCGGTGAGGCGCTTCGACAACGTCTCCACCAGGCGCTGCTCGTCGTCGACGATGAGCAGGCGGATCGGCCTCGTCATCCCTACCTCCATCGTTCCCTCCGGCGCGGCCTTCCGGCGGGCGTCGCCCTCGCCGCGCTCATCGGCCTCCCGACCCCGTATCCGGGAGCGTCTCGCCGGCCGGCAGCGTCACGTGGAACGACGCCCCGGCGCCCTCCCGGCTCTCGACCCCGAGGGTTCCCCCGACCTTCTCCACGATCCAGCGGCTGATCGGCAGGCCGAGGCCGGTGCCCTCGTTCGCGGCCTTCGTGGTGAAGAACGGCTCGAAGATGTGCTCGATCGCGGCGGCCGGGATGCCGGGGCCGGTGTCCCGGATCTCGATCCGGACGCCGCCCCGTTCCGGTCGGGTCGCCAGCGTCATCGTGCCGCCTTGCCCCCGCATCGCGTCGAGCGCGTTCTTCATCAGGTTCAGGAACACCTGCCGCAATTCTGGGGCCCCGCCGCGTACCTGCGCAAGACCGGGCGACAGCTCCTTGACCACGCGGACGCCGGCGGCCTGCAGCTCGCTCTCGAGCAGGTAGAGCGTCTTGTTGAGCAGCAGGTTGACGTCCACCGACTCCGTCTGCGGCGCCGAGTCGCGCCCCCACTGCAGCAGCCGCTGCGTGATCTCCCGCGACCTTTCGATCTGGATGTCGATCTGCTTGAGGGCGTTCGCGATCTCGGCCTGGGTGTGGGCGCCCTGGAGGTCGCCGCCCCGCATCAGGTCCTGGATCCAGCCGGCTTCCTCGCGCATGATCGCCAGCGGGTTGTTGAGGTCGTGGGCGATGCTCGAGGCCACCTCCCCGAGGCTGGCCGCCCGCGAGAGGCGCAGTAGCTCCTCGTAGAACGCGTCCCGCTGCCGTGCCAGCGCCGTCAACTCCCGCCTGATCCGGGCGGCGAGCGGCCACGCCAGCGCCGCCCAGACGGCCAGCGCCGCGATGACCGGGATCAGGAAAGCGAGCGAGCCGCCGGGCCCCCAGGTGAGCAGCGCCAGAGCCGACAACAGCAGACACGCCGGCGGGACCAGCAGCAGCGCCAGCACCGTCCGGCGCAACCGCCGGCCGGGCGGCGGCGTCGCGGCGCGGCCGTGCGATGCGGTTCCGGCCCAGCGCGCCCGGCGTCCCGCCCCCGCCTCCGGTGAGAGCGCGCCTCGGCTCGAACGCTCGATCTTGATCATCGCCACCATTTTCGCATACACTCGCGAATGGAGGTACAAGCACAAAGCCTCGCGCACGCTCGCATTTTTCCGTGTCTCCACCGCGATTCGGTCAACGCTGACTGGGTGCACCAAGGGGAGGGGCGATGAGAGTGAGAGGGCGTTTGCGTACGTTGGTCGCGGGCCTGGCTGCGGGCGGTTGGTTCCCCGCGCTGGCGGCCGCGGCCGGCGAGAAGCAGGAAAAGCTCGTCCACGTGGCGGACACCAGGGGTCTTTCCGGCTTCAACCTGTACTTCGCCGACCTGTACAACACCAACCGGCTGCTCTTCACGCTCGAGACGATCGCGATCACGATCGTCATGGGCGCGACGCTGGGGTTCGTCATGGACAAGCTCGTCGGCATGATCGGCCTCGACCTGAGCAAGCGCGACGTGAAGGAATAGGGGGACGCCATGGACTTCCTCACGATCACCCTGCCGATCTCCGGCGTGGCCATCAACCCCCTCCTCCTCGTGCTGCTCGGCGTCGCCGTCGGCGTCCTCGGCGGCTTTTTCGGCATGGGGGGCGCGTGGATGGTCACGCCCGCGCTCAACATCTTCGGGTTCCCGATGCCGTTCGCCGTCGGCACCGACCTCTGCCACATGGCCGGCAAGTCGATCATCTCGACGCGGCGTCACGCCAAGTTCGGCAACGTCGACGTCAAGCTCGGCCTGATCATGCTCTCGTTCGACGTCGTCGGCATCGAGATCGGCGCCCGCGCCGTCATGCTCCTGGAACGGTTCGGGCTCGCCGGCCTGGTGATCCGCTGGGTCTACGTCGTCTTCCTCGCGCTGATCGGCTCCCTGATCTTCTACGACTTCATCAAGAAGCGGCAGATGGACAAGAGCGGCGGCGACCAGTCCAAGTCCGCCATCACCTGGCACGAGACGCTGCACAAGATCAAGATCCCGCCGATGGTCAACCTGCCGATGGCGGGCGTGCAGTGCTCGCTCTGGCTGCCCGCGACCGTCGGCTTCATGGTCGGCTTGCTGGCCGGGTTCCTCGGCATCGGCGGCGGCCTCTTGATGATGCCAGCGCTCGTCTACCTCATCGGCTGCCCGACCTACGTCGCCGTCGGGACCGACCTCTTCACCATCATGCTCGCCGGCTTCTACGGCGCGTTCACCTACGGGATGAAGGGCCGGATCGAGCTGCTCGCGGTCGTCATCATGCTCGCCGGCGCCGCCCCCGGCGCCATGATCGGCACGATCGCCACCAAGTACATCCGCGGCTACGGCATCCGCCTCATGTTCGGCGCCACCGTCGTGTGCGCCATGGTCTCGGTGATCCTCAAGCAGATGGGACAGGGCGGCGCGGCCTCCTGGGTCATCATGACCGCGGTCACCCTGATGACCGCGATCGTGGCGATCGGCATGTTCAAGGGCGCGGCGCGCGAGCTGCGCGAGAGGAGGCTGAGCCATGAGCCGCGCTGAGCCGAACACCGCCTTTCTCCTCCTGCTCTCCTCCCCGCTGCTCGCGCTGGCGATCGCCTGCACCTCCCCCGCCCCGGTCGTGCAGGGCCCGGTCGTGGGCGTCGACCGCGCGACCGGGACGATCGCCGTCCAGGACGAGAGGCACCCCACCGAGCCGCCGCTCACGTTCGACATCAGCAAGGCCGAGATTGGAGGTGAGCCGAAGGAAGGCGACGTGGTGCGCCTCGCCTACCGCCCGACGGCCGCCGGGAACGTGGCGCTGCGGGTGATGAACCTGACGCAGCAGAAGGAGCGGCGCGAGAAGGGATCGTAGCGAACGCGGCGACCGCGCTCCGGAATGACACGGCACTCCGCCGGCCCCCGGCGGGCTGCGTGTCTTTCTACCAACGCACAGGCAACCACCGGCACGCCCTCACCGAGGCGTGCTGACCCTCTGCCCCCGCCCCTTGACGGGCGGCGGTTCGTGCGCGACATTACCCGCGGCAGCACCGCTCTTTGAGTCGTACGATCGAACCACCGTGGGGGTGCCCCGCCGGCCGGCGGGGCTGAGATCACACCCCTCGAACCTGATCCGGGTCATGCCGGCGTAGGGAACGGAAGCGAAGGCGTCAGCACCACGACCGTCGTCCCTCTCCCCCATCGCCCCGGGAGGAGGAGAGATGAAGTCGTTCGTGCCGGCGCCGTTTCTCGTTCTGAGCACCGTCCTCGCGCTGACGGTGACCGTGGCATCCACCACCAGTGACGCTGCAACCGTCACCGCCGTCGCCCCCACCGGGGCCGCGGCCGTGACGTTGGCCGGGGCCGTCCGCGACTCGACGACCGGCAAGCCGGTGGTTGGGGCGCGCGTCGAGCTGCTCGCCACGCACGCCGCGACCACCACCGACGCGGCCGGGGCGTTCGCGATCGCGGCCGCGGCCGGCCCCGCGGAGATCGCGGTCTCCCACCCCGGCTACCAGGTCGCCCGCATGACCGTGACCGTCCCGGCCCCGCGCGGGCTCACCGTGCGGCTCGACCCGGTGATCTCCCTCGCCGACCGCATCGAGGTCACCGCGGCGCGGGCGCGCGAGGGGACCGACCCGGCGACGTTCACCAACCTCTCGCAGGAGAAGGTCGCCGAGAGCTACTGGGGGCAGGACCCGGCGATCATGCTGTCGCAAACCGTCCCCGGCTTCTTCGCCTACAACGACTCCGGCAACGGCATCGGGTACTCGTACTACTGGATCCGCGGCTTCAACCAGGCGCAGACGCGGATGACGCTCAACGGCGTCCCCCTCAACGACGCCTCCGACGGCGAGCTGTACTTCATCGACCTCGCGGACTTCCTCGCCACCGCCGGCGACATCCAGGTGCAGCGCGGCGTGTTCGGGCTGTCCGGCATCGGCGGCGCGGTGGACATCACCACCGCCCCGCCCTCGCTCACGCCCGCCTTCAGCGTCACCACCGGCTACGGCTCGTACAACACCAAGCGGTTCGAGACGCGCTGGGACTCCGGCCTGATCGACGGCACCTGGGCCGCCACCGCCCGCTACTCCAAGATCACCACCGACGGCTACCGCGACCAGTCGTGGGTCGACATGTGGAACTATTACTTCTGCCTCGCCCACTTCGGCGACCGCTCGCGCGTGCGCCTGGTCCTGTTCGGGGGTCCGGAGCAGACGCACCTCGCCTATCTCGGCGTGCCCAAGAGCGTGCTCGAGGGCGGCCTCACCGGCAGCGCCGACCGCGACCGCCGCTTCAACCCCTTGACCTACCCCGGCGAGCAGGACAACTTCACCCAGCCGCACGTCCAGCTCATCCACGACCTCGCGCTCTCGGACCACACCCAGCTCTCCGAGACGTTCTTCTACTTCACCGGCTCCGGCTACTACACCGAGCACAAGGTCGATGAACCGCTCTCGTTCTACGACCTTCCCGACATCACCCTGCCGGGCGGCACCGTGATCACCACCACCGACCTCGTCCGCCATCGCCAGATCGACGAGTGGGACGCGGGGTGGGTGCCGACGCTGACCACCACCGACGGCGCCTGGACGCTCTCGCTGCGCGGCGAGCTGCGCCTGCACAGCGGCCACAGCTTCGGCTCGGTGCAATGGGCGCAGTATTACCCGCCCGACGTCCCGCCGGACCACCGCTACTACGACTACAAGCTCGGCAAGCGCAGCGCCGACCTGCTTGCCACGGTTACCTGGAGGGCGACCAACGCGCTCTCCCTCACCGCCGGTCTGGAGGGCGCGCAGAAGCGCTACGACCTCAACCACGACGTGCTCACCGGGGTGAACTTCACGCAGTCGTACGACTTCCTCCTCCCCCGTTTCGGCGCCGTTCTGCGCCTCGGCGACGCCACCGACCTCTACGCCAACGTCGCCCGCGGCGAGCACGAGCCCGCGTTCCGCACGCTGTACGACCCCGAGGGCGAGTACTCCACCGAGCGCACGTACCTGCGCCCCGAGGACGTCTGGGACTGGGAGGCCGGCGTCTCCACGCGCCACCAGCACTGGCGGGCGCGCGCCAACGTCTTCTTCATGAACTTCGCCAACGAGATCGTCTACTCGGGCGCGCTCGATTCGAGCGGCGTGCCGATCTACGGCAACGGCGCCCACTCCCACCACGAGGGCCTCGAGCTCGACGCCAGCGCCGACCCGCTCCCGACGCTCGGCTTCGACGGCACGGTGACGCTGTCGCACAACACGTTCGTCTCCTACCACGACTACAACTCCGACGGCACCGCCAACGTCTACGACGGCAACGTCCTCGGCGGCTACCCCGAGCTGCTCGCCTCGCTCACTGCGCGCATCAAGCTCGGCGCCGCCCAGCTCGCCGTCGCCGGCCGCTACGTCGGCCGCTTGTACCTCGACAACACCCAGGACAACCGCCGCAACCCCCAACTCCGCCAGGCGCCGGGGTACGTGCCGCTCGTCAACCCGGGGTACGCGGTCGTCGACGCCTCGCTGCGCACGCCGCTGCCGTCCGCGCTGGCGCAGTCGCTCGGCGTCAAGCGGCTCGACCTCGACGTGCGCCTGAACAACCTCTTCAACCGCATGTACACCGCGTTCGGCTACATCGGCGACGACGGCTCGCCGCTGTTCATCCCGGCGGCGACGCGCAACGCCTTCGTCGCGCTCACGCTCGGGTTGTAACAGCCCGGGCGTGACCGCGGGCCGCGCCGCTCGGCACGAGCGCCGACTCCGGCTGTCGGCGCGGCAACTCAGAAGCGCGTCTGCGCCGTTGCGGGCCGGCCGGCCGGAAGGCAGCGCCTCCCGTCGGCGTGGCGCCGCGCGCAGGCCCGGACCGCAGGCGCATACTCGGAGGGTGAACGACGGGTCGCGACAGCGGCGAACGGCGGCGACAAGGCGCGTGGGCGCACTCCTTGCGGCGCTGGTCGCCACCGGCGCCACGGCGCAGTTCACCCAGCAGGGGAGCAAGCTCGTCGGCGGCGGCGCCATCGGACCAGCCCACCAGGGCTACTCGGTGGCGATCTCGGCCGACGCGACCACGATCATCGCCGGCGGTTCGTACGACGACGCCAAGATCGGCGCCGCGTGGGTGTTCGCGGCTCCGTGCGTCCCGCCGGCGATCATGGCGCAGCCGCGGGGCGGGACCGTCCTCGGCGGCCAGAGCGTGACGCTTTCGGTGATCGCGGCCGGTTTCGCACCGCTCGCGTACCAGTGGTATCAGGGTGGCCCAGGGGACACCTCGATCCCGGTCGGCGGCGACACGAGCACGTTCACCACGCCGCCGCTTCTCGCGCTCACCAGCTTCTGGGTACGGGTCGCCAACCCATGCGGCCACACCGACTCCGCGGCTGCGATTGTCAACGTCGGCCCGCGCGCCCGCCGCCGCCTGCGCGCCTGGTAGTGCCCGCGCCCGCGCGCCGCTCCCTCGGTGCAAGCGCGAAGCTGCCTTCGCCGGTGCGCGGCCTCGCGCCGACGTCTTCACGTCCCGCCGCGGCCCAGCCGGATCGCAGCGTTACTTCAGCGCGGTGACCTCGACCCGGCGGTTGAGCGCGCGGCCCGCCGCCGTCGCGTTGTCGGCCACCGGCTGTGCCTTGCCGAACCCCTTCGCGGTCAGTCGCCCCGCCGCGACGCCGTGCCCGACCAGCCACGCCACGACCGCCTCGGCGCGCCGCTGCGAGAGCTGCAGGTTGTGCGCGTCGGTGTTCGTCGCGTCAGTGTGACCGCCGACCTGCAACCGCAGCGCCGGCTTCGCCTTGAGCACGCCGAGCACTTCGTCGAGCGTCGCCTGCGATTCGGGCTTGATCGTCGCCGAGTCGGAGTCGAAGTAGATCCCGTACAGCACCGCGTGCCCGTCCGAGGCGAGGCGCTGCGCAAGGCCGCTTTCCCCGGCCAGCGTGCAGTTGGCCTGGACGTTCGATTTCTTGGCCGCCCAGTCCCCCGCAAGCGCCCCGTGCTCGAACCACACGCCGCTGAGCTTCGATCCGTCGGGCGACACCACCATGATCATCGTGCCGACCTTCTTGCCCTGGTCCTGCCGCCACTCGGCCTGCAGCACGCGGCCCTTGACGCTGCCGTCGATCTGCGCCGCGCCGTCGTAGTAGCAGCCGCGCACCAGCCCGCCGTCCTGCTGCAGGCGCATCGGGCCATAGTCGCTGTCGTAGACCCCGGTCACGTTCACGCTCGGGGCTGGCCCGAACGGCGTCCCGTACGCCTCGAGCTCCATGATCTCGGTGTAGTCAGCATTCCCCCAGTTCGCCGACACCTCGTACTTGAGCCAGCGCGCCACGGCCGGCTTCGCCAGCGTCGCCTCCCCGCGCCCACCCTTCGGCACACGCACCGTCGCCAGCTCGGAGAAGCCGCCGGTCGCCGAACTCGTCGACCCGTACACCACGACCGTCTTCGCCGAGATGCCCGGGTAGCCCGGCTCCTGGTCGCCGGTTGTGTCCACCGCCACGCCCGTGACCGTGTACGGCTGCGCCAGCTCGAGCACGATCGCGTGCGGCAGCGGCTTTCCCTCCTCGCTGCACCAGCCCCGCTTCGTCGAGCCGTCGAGCAGGTACTTGGCCTCCCAGCCGCCGTACTCGCTGCTCGCGGATGCGACCACCGTCCCGTTGACCAGCTCGAGGATGTCTGCGCGCTCGCCCTGCGCCAGGGCCGCCGCGCCCACGAGCAACGCCGCCGTCGCCACAGCCAACGTCCGCTTGTCCATCAACGCCCTCCCTCAGACCAGAAATGTCCCGCGATGATAGCTCACGCCCTCCTGTCGTTGCTTGTGTGTTGGTAGTGAGGCACGCAGCCCCGCGCCAGCGGGGCGGAGTGCCGTGCCCCTCCACGCCCCGAGCGCCCTCCCCAATGGCGAGAACTTCGCCACGAACGGCACTCCGGCCCTGACGGGCCTTCGTGCCTTACTACCAACACACGAACCGGCTCGCCCCGCCGTCGCTTCTTGGCTCCGCCGCGCCTCTGCCCCTCGGCTCCTCTGCCCCTCTGCCCGTCCGCCCCTCGGCACCGCGAGCGCGCCTCAACACCTGACTGTGTCTGCCGACCCCCACATCTCGCTGTCGCGTCGCCCAGCGCCAACAGTTTTCATTCTTCTGGACGCGCTACGGCTTCGACCTCGCCGGCGGTGCCGAGCCGCCATTGCCCCCAACCCTCGCGCTTGTTGTCTCGCCGGCGCCCGACCTCTATACTGGTACCGGAAGGAGTACCGCAGTGAGTACGCCATTCAATACCGTTCCGGCTCAGGAGGTCAAGCGCCGCGGCGTCGCCGCCCTCGAAGACAAGCTGCGGCGTGGCCCGGTGCACGTGCTTCGCCGCAACCAACCGGTCTGCGTCGTGCTATCGGAGAAGGCCTTCGAGGATCTCCTCACGGAAGCCGCCGCCGCGCGCCTGGAGGCGTCGCGGACCGACATGCGCAAGGGCCGTATCCGCTACGGAAGCGCGGCCACGCTGATGCGTGAGGTCAACGAGTAGATGTGGCGGCTCGGCCGCTCGGACACGTTTGTCCGTACGGCACGTCGGTTGCTTCGGCGCGACCCGAAGGTTGTGCCTCGTCTCGCTGCCGCCCTGGAACGTCTCGAGGCGGACCCGCACGACCCGCGGCTGCGGCTCCACCGCCTCCACGGTCCACTTGCCGGCCTGTGGTCGGTGCGCGTGACCTACCGCGTCCGTCTCATCCTCACAGTCGAAGAAGAACGGCACGAGATCATCCTTCTCGACATCGGCACTCACGACGAGGTCTACGACTGACCACGAGCGGTTCTCCTCGCAGTTGCCCGGCGCGTTCATGCGACCCGATGTGCTGAGGACATTCGACGATGTTGCACGACTGCGGCTCGCGTTGTTGCAGGAAACCGCCCGTCGACGCGGGACCGCTCCTCCTTTCGTAATCCGGGCCCTCAATCCGCCGGCCGCCTCCTCGCTCACAGTGCTCGCTCAGGTCCACATGCTTCGTTGCCTTTGCGTTCATTGCAACGCGAGGCGTCCGTGTGTTGGTTGTAAGGCACGCAGCCACGCCGCAGGCGGGGCGGAGTGCCGTGTCACTCCGCGCCCCGAGCGCTCCAGCTAAGGTGGCGACACCCGCGCAACGACCGACGGCGGGCCGGCCTCACTCCGGCGGCCCGTCGAGGAGGAACTGTTTCCACGAGCACGTCGGCACCCCGGCGGCACGGCCGGCGCGTTCCTCTCCCGGCTCGCACACCAGCAGCGGCCGGACGCTGCGGTGGCGAGCGCAGAACGCCAGCAGGCCGCCGAGATCGCCCGCGGTGACCGCGCCGCTCTTTACCTCCACGGCCCAACGCCCCCAGCTTCCAACGCTCACCAGGTCGACCTCGCGCGGCTCCTCGCGCCAGTACGACACCGCCTGACCCGCGTTCCAGGCCAGGGCGATACACGCGTTTTCCAGCCAGCGGCCGCGCAGCCGCGGGTCGGCCAGGCCGTCGCCGCTCGCTCCCATCGCCGTCGCGGCCAGGATCCCCTGGTTGAGCACCACGAGCTTGGGCGGCGCCGCGCGCCGGCGGACCTCCCTCGTGGAGTACTTCCCGAGCCCGGCCACCAGGTACGCCTGCTCGAGGAGGAACCGATAGTGCGCCAGCGTTTCGAGGGCGCCGGCGTCGGTGAGCTGGCCGCGCATCTTCTGCAAGGAGAGGATCTCGGCCGGATGGCCGGCCGCGACGGCGAACACCTGCCGGAGCAGTGCCGGCCTGCGCACCGTCTCGAGGGCGACGAGGTCGCGGCCGATCGCGGGTTCCACAATCGCGTCGGCGATGTACGAGCGGACCCGATCGGGTTGTTCGAGCAGCGCCACCGCCCCGGGGTACGTCCCGAACTCCACGGCGATCTCGACCGCCCTCCGCCGCGAGAGCCCGAAGTGCTCCGCCAGCTCGCGGGCCGGCCAGTGCAGGAGGCGCAGCACCTCGAACCTCCCCGCCATCGTCTCGCGGGCGCCGTGCCCGACCCGCAGGCTCGAGGAGCCCGAGACGGCCACATGCAGCGGGATCTTCGCGTGAGCGACGCG
>JAKAFI010000278.1 GCA_021818005.1 Acidobacteriota bacterium
CGACTACGAACACCTGTACACTGGAGCGGTTTAACAGACGTAGCCGGGGGACCGAACCCATGGACGTGACGCTCAACCGCACCGTTCTCCTCGACGAGCTCCAGCTCATTCAGGGAGTTGTCGAGCGCCGAACCACGATCCCCATCCTGTCGAACATCCTCCTCACGGCCGAAGGCGACAGGCTGCACCTGGCCGCGACCGACCTCGACGTCACCGTTTACTCCGAGTGCTCGGCCGTGGTGCGGCGCGAGGGGCGGACGACCGTGCAGGGCAAGGTCTTCTTCGACCTCGTCCGCTCGCTGCCGACCGACACGCTCGACCTCAGCTTCGAGGAGTCGCGCGTCGAGGTGCGTTCCGGCACGTTCAGCTCGCAGCTCGCCAGCCTCGACCCGGCCGACTTCCCGACCTTGCCCGAGGCGCCCGACGGACAGGGGTTCGCGGTCGACCTGCCGACGCTGCGCCGCCTCATCGACCGCTCGGCGTTCGCGGTCTCCAGCGAGGAGGGGCACTTCCAGTACAACGCCGCGCTCCTGCTCCTCTCGGCCAAGGCGCTCGAGATGGTCGCCACCGACGGCCACCGCCTCGCCTGGGCCAAGGCGGCGCACACCGCCGGCAAGCCGCCGTTCGACCAGCAGCTGCTGCCGCGCAAGGTCCTCAACCAGATCCGCCACCTGGCGGCCGACGCCGAGGCGCCGCTGTACATCGCCCGCGGCGAGAACCACCTCGCGTTCCGGCTCGGCCAGCGGGTGCTGCTCTCGCGCGTGCTCGAGGCGCGCTTCCCGCAGTACGAGCGCGTGCTGGTGCGCGACAACCCGCACCGTGCCCGCATCAACCGGCAGGAGTTCACCGCCTCGCTGCGCCGCGTCGCGCTACTCGCCAGCGAGCGCACGCACGGCGTCCAGCTTCAGTTCGACCACGATTCGCTCGGCCTCGCCTCGGTCGGCTTCGACCTCGGGCAGGCGGCCGAGGTGGTGCCGTGCTCGTACTCGGCGCCGCCGCTCAAGGCGTTCGTCAACGCGAGCTACCTGCTCGACTTCCTCGGCGCCGTGGACACCGAGGAGATCGAAATGCAGCTGCGCGACGCGGACGGTCCGATCGTCATGACCGCGGTCGGGGAGGACGCCTCGGCGGGCGAGTGCCTGTACGTGATCATGCCGATCCGTTTGTAACCTTGTGTCGATCCTCCGCCTCTCCGTCTCCGACTTTCGCAACCTGGCGGCGCAACAGCTCGACGTCGGCCCCGGTGTGACGACCGTCGTCGGCCGCAACGGCTCCGGCAAGACCAACGTCCTCGAGGCGGTCGCCGTGCTCGGCAACCTCTCCTCGTTCCGGCCGGGCTCGGCCGCGGCGTGCGTCCGGCGCGGCGCGCAGGCGTTCTCCCTCGCCGGGGTGATCGCGCGCAGTGGTGTCGAAGTCGCGATCCGCCAACACGTTCGCTGCGACGGCGGGGTGGCGAGGGCGCTCTTCCGCGGCGCCCGCCGCCTGGGGGCCGCCGAGTACCTTGACCTCTTCCCGGTGGTGACGCTCTCCGGCCACGACCGCGCCCTGGTGTGGGGCGCCCCCGAGGACCGGCGCCGCTTCCTCGACCGTCTCTGCTTCCAGCTCCGCCCCGAGGCGCTGGCGACGCTGCAGCGCTACCGCCGCGCGCTGCGCCACCGCAACGCCCTGCTCGCCCGCGGCGGGCCGGCGGCCGAGTTCGACGCGTTCGAGCACGATCTGGCCGTGCTCGGCGCCGAGATCGTCAGGCTGCGCCTGGAGGCGCTGTCGGGCCTCGAGAGGCACCTCGGCGACGAGCTGGCGTCGCTCGGATGGTCGCTCGCGCGCCCTGTTTTGGGGTATAATTCGCCGGATGGCGTCGCGGTCGCAGAAACCGCGACCCTGGCGGTTCGGTTGCGCGCCGCGCTGGCCGCCTCGCGCCGCCTGGAGCGCGGACGGGGCCACACCGCAATCGGGCCGCACCGCCACGACCTCCAGCTCAGCGTGCAGGGCGTTCCGGCGCGCGAGGCGCTGTCGGCGGGGCAGGGCAAGCTCCTGGCGACCGGTCTGAAGCTGGCCGCCATGGCGGTGGTCGGGCGCGAGCGCGGTCGCCGCCCGGTGGTGGTGTTTGACGACGTCGACGCCGAGCTCGACTCGGCGGTGCTGGAACGGGTCCTCGCCCGGCTGCGCGACGGGGGGCAGGCGCTGCTCTCCTCCGCGCACGAGGAGATGATGCTCCCCCGCCTGGCGGGGGGCGCGGTGTGGCGGGTGCGGGACGGCGTCGTGGACGTGATGGCAGCGGGAGGAATCGATTGACCGGCAAAGCGTACAACGCTGAAAGCATCAAGGTTCTCAAGGGGCCCGAGGCGGTGCGCAAGCGGCCCGGGATGTACATCGGCGACACCGACGACCTCTCCGGCCTGCACCACATGGTGTGGGAGGTGGTGGACAACGCGGTGGACGAGGTGCAGGCGGGGTTCGCCACCAAGGTCTCGCTGCGCATCCACACCGACAACTCCGCGACCGTCGAGGACAACGGCCGCGGCATCCCGGTCGACATCCACAAGGAGAGCGGGCGGTCGGCCGCCGAAGTGATCATGTGCGAGCTGCACGCCGGCGGCAAGTTCGACAACAACGCCTACAAGGTCTCGGGCGGCCTGCACGGCGTCGGCGTCTCGGTGGTCAACTTCCTCTCCGAGTGGCTGCGCCTCGAGATCCGGCGCGACGGCGGCGTCTGGGAGCAGGAGTTCCGCCGCGGCGTCCCGGTCGCGCCGCTCAAGCGCGTCGGCAACTCGACCAAGAGCGGCACCGTCGTCACCTTCAAGCCGGACCCCGAGATCTTCTCGATCCTCGAGTTCCACCACGACCTGTTGGTCCAGCGCCTGCGCGAGCTGGCGTTTTTGAACCCCGGCCTGCTGATCAAGTTCCACGACGAGCGCAACGGGGCGGAGCAGGAGTTCCAGTTCAAGGGCGGCATCGCCGCGTTCGTCGAGTACCTGAACCGCGCCAAGACCACGCTGCACTCCAAGCCGATCCAGCTCGTCGAGGACACCCCCGACGGCGAGCAGATCGCCATCGCGATGCAGTGGCACGACGGCTACAACGAGAACGTGCTGCCGTTCACCAACACGGTCTACAACGGCGACGGCGGCACCCACCTGTCCGGCTTCCGCGCGGCGCTCACCCGGACGATCAACACCTACGGCCAGGCCAACGGCCTGCTCAAGAACCTCAACGAGGGGCTCTCCGGCGAGGACGTGCGCGAGGGGCTCACCGCGATCGTGTCGGTCAAGATCCACGACCCGAAGTTCTCCTCGCAGACCAAGGACAAGCTGGTCTCCTCCCAGGTCAAGGGCTGGGTGGAGTCGGTGGTCAACACCCGTCTCGCCGAGTTCTTCGAGGAGAACCCGCCGATCGCGCGGCGCATCGTCACCAAGTGCGTCGAGGCGGCGCGGGCCCGCGAGGCGGCGCGCAAGGCGCGCGAGCTCACCCGCCGCAAGGGGGCGCTCGAGTCGTCGTCGCTCCCCGGCAAGCTCGCCGACTGCCAGGAGCGCGACCCCGCCGGGGCCGAGCTGTTCATGGTCGAGGGCGACTCCGCCGGCGGCTCCGCCAAGCAGGGCCGCGACCGCCGCTTCCAGGCGATCCTGCCGCTGCGCGGCAAGATCCTCAACGTGGAGAAGGCGCGCTTCGACAAGATGCTGTCGAGCGAGGCGATCCGCACCATCATCCAGTGCCTCGGCACGGGCATCGGCGCCGACGACTTCGACGTCGCCAAGCTGCGCTACCACAAGGTCATCATCATGACCGACGCCGACGTCGACGGCGCCCACATCCGCACCCTGCTGCTGACCTTCTTCTTCCGCCACTTCCGGGCGGTGATCGAGCGCGGCTACCTGTACATCGCGCAGCCGCCGCTGTACAAGGTCGCGCACAAGAAGGACGAGCGCTACCTCAAGGACGACGGCGAGCTCTCCGCGTTCCTGCTCGACCGGCTCTCGGACGGCGCCACGCTGACGCTCGCCGGGAGCGGCCGGACGCTGCGGGGCAAGGAGCTCAAGGACGCGATCCGCCGCATCGAGCGCTCGCTCGAGCACCTCGAACGCCTCGACCAGCGCGGCTGGCCGCACGACCTGGTGATGGCGCTGCTGCGCCTCGGCGTCGCGCACCGCGAGCAGCTCGCCGACGCCAAGCTCATGGAAGGGTTCGCCGAGGAGCTGCGCGCCGAGGAGTTCGGCGACGCGGCGACCGCGGCCGACGAGGAGCACGGCGGCCTGCT
>JAKAFI010000279.1 GCA_021818005.1 Acidobacteriota bacterium
CATCTACCCCGCCATGCACTACACGATGGGCGGGCTGTGGGTGGACTACAACCTGATGAGCAACCTGCCCGGGCTGCACGTGCTCGGCGAGGCCAACTTCTCCGACCACGGGGCGAACCGGCTCGGCGCCTCGGCGCTGATGCAGGGGCTCTCCGACGGCTACTTCGTGATCCCGTACACCGTCGCCGACTACCTGACCAAGGTGAAGCCGGGCTCGCGCCCGAAGGCCGACCACCCGGCGTTCAAGGAAGCCGAGCGCGCGGTCGAGGAGCGGACGGGCAAGCTGCTCGCGATCAACGGCCGCCGGACGGTGGACGAGTTCCACCGCGACCTCGGCAAGGTGATGTGGGAGTTCGTCGGGATGGGGCGCAACGAGGCCGGGCTGAAGACGGCGCTCGCCAAGATCCCCGAGATCCGCGAGCAGTTCTGGAAGGACGTCCGGGTGCCCGGCTCCGGCGCCGACTTCAATCAGGAGCTGGAGAAGGCGGGGCGGGTGGCCGACTTCCTCGAGCTGGGCGAGGAGCTAGCCTACGACGCGCTCATGCGCGACGAGTCGTGCGGCGCCCACTTCCGCGAGGAGCACCAAACCCCCGACGGCGAGGCACAGCGCAACGACGAGCAGTACGCGTACGTGGCGGCGTGGGAGTGGAAGGGCGAGGGGAAGGCCCCCGAGCTGCACAAGGAGCCGCTGACGTTCGAGAACGTGCACCTGGCACAGCGGAGCTACAAATGAGGCTGACCCTGAAGATCTGGCGGCAGGAGAACCGGGACGACAAGGGGCGGCTGGTGGCGTACCCGATGGACGACGTGGCCGAGGACTGCTCGTTCCTCGAGCTGCTCGACATCCTCAACCAGAGCCTGATCAAGAAGGGCGAGCGCCCGATCGCGTTCGACCACGACTGCCGCGAGGGGATCTGCGGCTCGTGCGGCTTCATGATCTCCGGCATCGCCCACGGCCCGCAGAAGCTGACCACGACCTGCCAGCTGTTCATGCGGCAGTTCAAGGACGGCGACACGATCGTGGCCGAGCCGTTCCGCTCGCGTGCGTTCCCGGTGATCAAGGACCTGGTCGTGGACCGCAGCGCGCTCGACAAGATCGTGCAGGCCGGCGGCTTCATCTCCGCCCGCACCGGCAGCGGCCCCGACGCCAACGCGATCCCGATCTCCAAGGAGAAGGCCGACAAGTCGATGGACGCGGCGGCGTGCATCGGCTGCGGCGCCTGCATCGCGGCCTGCCCGAACGGCTCGGCGATGCTTTTCACCGCGGCGAAGATCAGCCACCTGGGCCTGCTGCCGCAGGGGCAGCCGGAGCGCCGCCAGCGCGCGCTGCGCATGGTCGCCAAGATGGAGGAGCTGGGGTTCGGCGCGTGCTCCAACCACGGCGAGTGCGAGGCGGTCTGCCCGAAGGGCGTCTCGCTCGAGTTCATCGCCCGGCTCAACCGCGACTACCTCGGCGCCAGTGTGTTCGAGACGATGGAGCCGGTCAAGAACGTCTAGCCGGGCTCAGGCGTCGAGCAACTCGAGCACCTCGACCGGGTTCTTGAACGGCGCCACCAGATAGACACCCGCGGCGCGCTCCGGCGCGCCGCGTAGCATCTCGAGCGCCGTCTCGCGGCCCACCTTGGCGGCGTCGGCGCCGGCGTCCTCGAGACGGCGCAGGAGGTCCTCCGGAACCACGATCCCGGGCACCTCGTTGTGCAGCCGCAACGCGAGCCGGAACGAGGGCAGCGGCCACACCGCCACCAGAGCGGGCAGCGGCAGCGCGCCGCCGCAGCGGTCGAGCAGGCGCTCCCACGGCGCCCACGAGAAGAACACCTGGCTCATGGCGAACTGCGCCCCGGCGTCGGCCTTGCGGCGCAGGCGCTCGATCTCGTGGTCGAGGTCGTCCGCTGCGGGGTTGACCGCGACCCCGAGCAGGAACGCCGGCGGCTCGCCGATCGGGCTGCCGGCGCAGTCGAACCCCTCGGCCATGCGCGAGACCGAGCGCACCAGCTCGAAGATGTCGACGTGGTAGACGTCGTGCACGCCGGGGTAGTCGCCGAGCTGGGAAGGGTCGCCGGAGATCGCGAGCAGGTTCCTGATCCCGGCGCGCCAGGCGCCGAGGAGCTGCGCCTGCAGCCCCATCAGGCTGGCGTCGCGCGGGGTGACGTGCGGGACCGTCTCGATGCCGGCGGTGCGCTGCACCTCGGCGGCCAGCCACAGCGAGTCCATGCGCAGGCGGGCGAGCGGGTTGGAGTTGATGTCGAGGGCGTCGACGCGGCCGGTGGCGGCGAGCACCCGCGCCGCTTCCACGATGCGCTCGGAGTTGGTGCCGCGCGGCGGGTCGAGCTGCACGACGCGGACGAACTCGCCGGCGCCGAACTTCGCCGCCAGGCCCGACGCCGGGCGCGCCTGCGGCCGGGGCGGCGCCGCCGGCGCGGCGACGGCGACGCGCGTACCTCGCGCAGGCTCCGGCCGTACCCCCTTCACCGCCTCGGCCACGGCGCGGATGTGCTCGGGGCCGGTGCCGCAGCAGCCGCCGACGATGGCGGCGCCCAGCTCGGCCGCGCGCCGGGCGAAGCCGCCGAAGTAGCTGGGCGTCGCCGGCGGACGGATGATGCGGCCGTCGCGGCGCAACAGCGAGCCGGCGTTGGGCATCACCGCCAGCGGCCCGAGCGGCTCGCCCAGCGCCTCGAGGACGTCGAGGGTGCCCTGCGGGCCGAGCGCGCAGTTGATCCCGGCGGCGAGCGGGTCGCGCTCGAACAGCTCGCCGAGCGCGGCGGCGATCTCCGGGTGGCTGTCGGGGAGCTTGTCGAACGGGAACGTCAGCATCGCGACGAGCGGCAGGTCGGTGACGCCGCGCACGGCGGCGATCGCGAGCAGCAGCTCGTCGAGGCGGAAGAACGTCTCGAGCACGAGCAGGTCGGCGCCGCGGCCGGCGAGGATCGCCGCCTGCTCGGCGTGGGCGGCCGCGATCGCGTCCGGCCCGGCCGGCTCGTCGAGGTCGATGACGCCGGCGAGCGGCCCGATCGAGCCGGCCACGAGGCAGTCGGTGCCGGCGATCTCGCGCGCCTCGCGCGCCAGCTTGACCCCCGCCGAGTTGACCGCCTCGACCTGGTCGGCCGCGTGCAGGCGGGCGAGGCGCGGGCGCGAGGCGGCGAACGTGGCGGTCTCGATCAGCTCGGCGCCGGCCGCGACGTAGGCGAGGTGGATGTCGAGGACCCGGCGGCCGTGCTCGAGCGGCGCCAGGTCGAGGTGCGCGCCCTCCGGCAGCGCCGCGAACAGCTCCGACCCCATCGCCCCGTCGGCGACGACCACGTGATCGGCAAGCCGCCGGCGAATGCGATCGGCGCGCCTCATGCCGGCGCCCCGAGCGTCATGGATGGGGAAGAAGGAAGAAGGGAGAGGGAAGACGGGAGACGGAAGACGGGAAGCAACGAGCGGGGAGCGAGGCCCAAGGCGCCTCGAGTCTGTGTCTTTCCTCTACCTTCTCCCCTCTTCCTTCTCACCATCGTGGTCTCCTCCAACTCTTCACTCTTCACTCTTAACTCTTCACTGTCTTCACGCGATGTAGCGCGCATCGGGGTGGTGGAAGACCACCGCGGAGACGCTCGCCTCCGGGTCGATCATGTAGCCTTCGGTGAGGCGCACGCCGATCTCCTCGGGCCGCAGCAGGCGGAAGAGGTCGGCCTGCGGCTCGAGGTCGGGGCACGCCGGGTAGCCGAACGAGAGGCGGATGCCGCGGTAGCGCGCGCGGAAGCGCTCCTCCATCGTCATGCCGGCCGGGTCGGGGAACCCCCACAGCTCGCGCAGGCGGCGGTGCAGCCACTCGGCGGCGGCCTCGGCGGTCTCGAGCGCGAGCGCCTGCAGGGCGACGCTGTCGAGCAGGCGGCCTTCGGCGCGCAACGCCTCGGCGCGCTCGCGCACGCCGGTGCCGGCGGTGACGAGGAAGAGCGCGACGGCGTCGCCCGCCCCGGGGTCCGATGCCACCCAGTCCGCGGCGCACGCGTGCGGCGGCCGCGTCTGGCGCATGAACGGCAGCGCGGTCAGCTCGCGCCCTTCGGGGTCGAGGACCGCCACGACGTCGCCGCGCGAGCGGGCGCGGAAGAAGCCGTAGACCGCGGCGGGCGCGAGCCACCCCCGCGTCGCGGCGGCGTCCTGGAGCGCCTCGACCCGGCGCCGCAGCTCGACGGCGCGCTCGTCGCCGGCCTCGAGCAGGCGGCGCACCGAGCCGCGCACGCCGAGGTGCTTGCCGAACAGCATCTG
>JAKAFI010000280.1 GCA_021818005.1 Acidobacteriota bacterium
TCTGGTACACGGTCAACGCGGCCGGCTCCTACGTCGGCGTCAAGCCGCAGTAGCTCACGCCACGGCTTCGTCGTCGACGACGGCGCCGTCCTGGACGTGGACGACGCGGCGGCTGCGGCGCGCGATCGCGGGGTCGTGGGTGATCAGCACCAGGGTGTGGCCCTTCGCCCACAGCTCCTCGAACTTGGCGATGATGTCGCCGCCGGCGGCGGAGTCGAGGTTGCCGGTGGGCTCGTCGGCGAGGATGATGTCGGGCTCGCACGCCAGGGCGCGGGCGATCGCCACGCGCTGCATCTGACCGCCGGAGAGCTCGACCGGGCGGTGCTGCATCCGGTCGGCGAGACCCACCTCGCCGAGCAGCGTCTCGACGCGCTCGCGGCGCGCCTTCGCGGGCGTGCCCTTGAACAGCAGCGGCATCTCGACGTTCTCGTAGGCGGTGAGCTGCGGCAGCAGGTTGAAGTTCTGGAAGACGAAGCCGATGCGCCGGTTGCGGATGTCCGCGAGGCGGTCGATCGACATCCCCGCGACCTCCTCGCCGCGCAGCCGGTAGGAGCCTTCCGTGGCCGTGTCCAGGCAGCCGATGATGTTCATCAGCGTGGACTTGCCGGAGCCCGACGGCCCCACGATCGCGACGAACTCGTTGGGCTTGATCGCGAGGTCCACCCGGCGCAGCGCCTCGACCTTCACCGCGCCGGTGTCGTAGACCTTGCGCACGCCGGCAAGCGCGATGACCGCGCCGCCGCCGGCGCCGTCGCTCGTCTCCGCGCCGTTCCTGCCGTTCCTGCCGTTCCTGCCGTTGCCGAACATCGCCACCTCCTCACTCAAAGCGCAGCGCCTCGGCGGGCTGCACCGTCACCGCCCGCCGCGCCGGGAAGTACCCGGCCAGTAGGCCGATCAGGCCGAGAAGCGTGACCGTCGTGAGCGCAATCGGGATGGAGATCGTCGGCGTGCCGAGAACTTCCATCGCCTCGCTCTTCACGTGCGCCTGCACCGCGGCCAGGAGCTGGACGATCGTGACCCCCACCCCGATGCCGATGACGCCGCCGGCGAACGTCAGCGCGACCGCCTCGAGGACGATCGCGCCCGTGATGTAGACGCGGCGGGCGCCGAGCGCCATCTCGACGCCGATCTCGCGCGTCCGGTGCGTCACGGTGGCGAACATGATGTTGGCGACGCCGACCCCGCCGATGATCAGGGTGAGCCCGCCGATCACCCCGAGGAACGCCTCGAGGCCGATCATGATCGCGTCCAACCTCTTCGCGTCCTCGATCGTGTCCCAGAACTGCAGTGCCCGGGTGTCGGCCGGGTCGAACCGGTACTTCGCGCCGAGGACCTCCATGAGGTGGCGCTTGGCCACCGGGGCGAGCGCGTTCCTCGTCGGCTGGTAGACGAGGTTCGAGAGCGTCCGCCGGCCGAAGATCGCCTCGAACGTCGAGAGCGGGATCGAGGCGCGGTCGGCGTCGGGGCCGCCGTACATCCCCATCTGCTTCTTCTTCTGCAGCACGCCGATCACGGTGAACGGTGTGTTGGCGACGAGCAACGTCTTCCCCACCGGATCTTCGGCGCCGAACAGGTCCCGAGCGAGTTTGTCGCCGAGGAACACGACCCGCCGCTTCAGCGTCTGGTCCAGCTCGTCGATATAGCGGCCGCCCGCTTGCGGGAAGCTGGTGCGCAGCTCCTCGTAGGCGGGTTGCACACCGACGACCCGCTTGTTCAGGGCGGTGCGCCCGTTGACGAGCTGCACGTTCCAGTTGTGCATCTCGCCCGCGGCCGACGCGATCTCCGGGACGCCGGCAAGGACGAGGTCCACGTCCTCCGGCACCAGGCGGATCGGGCGGCCGGCGGGCAGGCCCGCGAACGCCTTCTCCGTCTCCCCCATCCAGATGATCACGATGTTCTCGCCGAGGCCGCGGCCGCCGGCCACCAGGCTGCGCTTGAGCCCTTCCCCGAACGAGAGCAGGAGGATGATCGCCACGGTCCCCCAGGCGATCGCGGTCACCGTCAGGAGCATGCGCTTGCGCTGGATCTTAGCGGCGCCGCGGAAGAGACGGACGATGAGGGCGAGCGTGCGCATCGCTACAGCCTCAGCGCCTCGACCGGGTTGAGCCGGGAGGCGGCACGCGCCGGGAAGTACCCGGCGAGGAAGCCGATCAACCCGAGGAGGGCGGCCGTGATGGCGCCCGCCTGGAGGGAGATCACCGGCGTGCCGACGAACTTGTCGAAGTTGGCCGGGAAAACCGCGCAGATCCCCCACGAGATCACGAGGCCGACCGCGCCGCCGATCACGGTGAGCAGCATCGTCTCGAACAGGAACTGGGTGACGATCGCCCGCTGCCGGGCGCCGAGCGCCATCTTGACCCCGATCTCCTTGGTGCGCTCCTCGACGACGACGTTCATGATGTTGGAGACGCCGATCCCGGCCACCACCAGCGTCAGCACGCCCATCACGCCGAGGAAGATGCGGAAGCCGAGCATGAACGTGTGCATGAATTTCTCGTTCTCGGTCACGTCCCACATCTGCACCGCCTCGGAATCGGTCGGGTCGAAACGGTGCAGCTTGGCCAGGGTGGCGATCACCTGGTCCTTCGCCGCCTCGACCTTGGCCGCGTCGGCGACCTGGAAGACGAAGTCGCCGTACGTCTGCTGGCCGTACATCGCGCGGAACGTGGTGGCGGGGATCGAGGCGCGGTCCTTGTCGCGGCCCTGGTAGGAGGAGTCCTGCTCCTTCTTCTGCATCACGCCGACGACCAGGAACGGGGTGCCGTTGACGTTGACGTACTGGCCGACCGCCTCGGCGTCGCCGAAGAGGTCGTGCGCGAGGCCGTCGCCGAGGAAGACGACGCGGCGGCGCTCGTCCATGTCGAGGTCGTCGACGTAGCGCCCGCCCTGCTGCGGGATCAGGTTGCGCATCGCGGCGAACACCGGGTTGGCGCCGGTGAGGCCGGGGACGATCACCTTGTGGCCGACCTTGAACTTCTTGTTCCCGGCGCTGTACTCGCCGGAGATCGCCGTCATCCCCGGGACTTCGCGCTTGAGCGCCGCGATGTCGTCGTCCTTGATCGTGATCTTGCGGTTGCGCGGCAAGCCCTGCCACGGCTTCGAGGTCTGCGACGGCCAGCAGATCACGATGTTCTCGCCGAGGCCGCGGATGTTCTTGATCATCCGCTCCTGGAGCCCCTCCCCGAACGCGAGCAGCAGCGTCACCGCCGCCGTGCCCCAGACGAGGCCGAACAGCGTCAGCGCCGCGCGCAGCTTCTGGCTCCTGACGTCGCGCAGGAACTGGCGGAGGACGTTCTTCCAGCCCATGCCGCCGCGCTCCGCTACTCGATCTTCTTCGGCGGGCGCTGGACGACCTGCTCGCCCTCGGCGAGGCCGGCGACGACCTCGAGCTTGAGGCCGTCGGAGAGGCCGACCTTGATCTCGTGCTTGACCGGCGGTGAATCCGGCCCAACGCCGGGAAGCTCGACGAACGCCTTCTCCTTCTCGAAGCTCACCAGGCGCTCGGGGAGGGTCAGAACGTTCGCCTTCTCCTGCACGATCACGTCGGCGTTCGCCGAGTAGCCGGCGCGCAGGGTGATCCCGCCGGCGTTGTCGATCGCCGCCTCGACGTCGAACAGGGTGGTGCCCTCCTTCTCGGTCGCCTTCGGGGCGATGCGGGTGAGACGGCCGGTGACCTTCGCGTCGGGCAGGGCGCCGATCTTGATGCGCACCGGCATCCCCTCCTTGAGCTTGCCGACGTCGATCTCGTCCACCGTCCCCTTGAACATCAGCGTGCTCATGTCGGCGAGCGTCATCAGCGGCGTGCCGGCCTGGTACGAGGTGAGCGGCACGACCGGGTCGCCGGGGTTGACGTGGCGCTTGAGCACCGTCCCCGACGCCGGCGCCCGGATGACGGAGTCGACGCCGCCGCGGGCGCGCTGGATCTTGCCGTCCTTGGTCAGGGCGAGGCGCTCGCGCGCGAGGTCGAGCTGGATCCGGGCCTGGTCGAACGCCTGCTTCGACGCGTCGAACGACTCCTTGGAGAGGATCCCGTCCTTGGCGAGGGCGCTGTTGCGCCGGAAGTCGGCGGCGGCGCGGTCGTACGCCACCTCGGCGAGCTGGACGCCGCGCTCGACCTCGTTGAGCTCGAGCGGGGTCGGGTCCGGCGTGATCGCGAACAGCGGCTGCCCGGCGGTCACCCGGTCGCCAACGTCGGCGAAGCACTCCTTGACGATGCCGGAG
>JAKAFI010000023.1:0-12500 GCA_021818005.1 Acidobacteriota bacterium
GCGAAGGCCGAGGTGCTGGTCGACGTCGAGCTGATGCAGGTCGACACCAACAAGCTGCGCGATATCGGCATGTCGCTGTCGTCGCAGTCGTTCACGGCCAACTTCGACGCCACCAAGCTGGGCGGGAGCACGTCGACCTCGGCGATCCCGCTCACCCAGCTCGGCAACATCACGCGCTCGATGTGGAACATGACCGTGCCGTCGGTGGTCCTCAACCTGATCAAGTCGGCCGGCGAAACCGAAACCCTCGCCCAGCCGCAGCTGCGGATCACGGAACGGGAGAAGGCGAGCCTGGTCATCGGGCAGAAGGTGCCGATCCCCACCACGACGTTCAACACGACACAGACGATCGGCGGCAACATCGTCCCGATCACCGCGTTCAACTACCAGGACGTGGGGATCAAGCTGGACATCGAGCCGAAGGTTCACCACAACAACGAGGTCACGCTGAAGCTCAAGGTCGAGGTCTCGGACCTCGGCACCCCGATCCAGGTCAGCGGCCAGCCGAACCAGTACCCGATCAACACCCGCAACATCGACACGACGATCCGGCTCAAGGACGGCGAAACGTCGCTGCTCGCGGGGTTGCTCAAGGAGACCTCGGCGACGAGCCGGACCGGCCTGCCGTGGCTCTCCGACCTGCCGGTGGTCGGCCGCCTATTCGGCGACACCTCGAAGCAGGTCACGCAAACCGACCTCATCCTTACCTTGACCCCCCACATCATCCGCTACCCCGATATCACCGAGGAGGACCTCGCGCCGCTGTGGGTCGGGACCGAGAACCGGATCACGATCTTCGGCAACTCCCCCAGGGTGCAGTCGGCCGTCGCGGGCAACCCCCTCGGTGGGGGCTCCGGGCGCGTCATGCCCGGGTTCGGGCCCGGCATGCTGGGGGGCGCGGAGGCGACGGAGCCCGGGGAGGCGCAGCCTCCGGAGGTTTCGCAGGAGGGTCAGCCGGCGACGCAACCGGGCGTGCCGTCGCGGCCGCACATCCGGCTGCCGGGAGCGATGGCCACCCCGGTGCCCGGCGGCGCGTCGGTGCAGAGCACGCCGTCCGACACGAACCCGACGACGTCGAGCGTGGGCACGGGCGAGACCGGATCGGCCCGAGGGGCAACGGCCACCGTGACGGCGGCCGCTGCCGCCGCGACGAGCGCCGCAACGGCGAGCACGCCCGTGGCCGCAGCGGTAGCGGCCGAGAGCCTGCCGACGCTCACGTTCTATCCCGCCAAGGCGCCGGTCGTGGTCGGCCGCGAGGGGGCGATCCAGGTGGTCCTCGACCCTGGGACCGGCGGCGCCACCGGGCCGTTGCACCTCGCCTACGACCCGGCGCGGCTTGAGGTCACGCGCCTGGAGGGCGGCGTCATGCCGGGCAGCGACGGCCCGGTCCAGATCAAGGTGTCGCACACGCCCAACCTCGGCTGGATCACGGTGAACTGGGACGGCCGCGTGACCGGGAGCGGCACTCTGCTCGGGATCGCGGTGCGCCCGCGCGAGGCGGGCGAGCTGCCGATCATCTTCGCTGGGCCGGTCGGGGCGGTCGTCGGGCACAACGGGACGGTGGTGGCGGTCCCGGCCGCGGGAGCGGTCCAGTGAGGCGCGCGAGCCGTGGCTTCACGGTTGCCGAGCTGGTCATGGTCACCGCGCTGGTGGCGATCCTGGCTTCGGTGGCGGTGCCGACGGCGCGCTTCACCATGAAGCGCGAGCGCGAGGCCGAGCTGCGACTCGACCTGCGTCTGATGCGGAACGCGATCGACGACTACAAGCGGCTGGCGGACCAGGGGATGATCCAGGTCGAGGTGGGCACCGAAGGGTACCCGAAGACCCTCGAGGAGCTGGCCAAGGGCGTGCCGATCGTCGGGCAGCTGACCAAGCGAAAGTTCCTCCGCCGCATCCCGATCGACCCAATGACCGGCAAGGCGGAGTGGGGTCTGCGCTCGTACCAGGACGAGATGAACTCGGACTCCTGGGGCGGTCAGGATGTCTACGACGTCTACTCACTCTCGCAAGGGACCGCCCTCGACGGCACCAAGTACAAGGACTGGTAGCGATGAAGCAGGGCACAGCGCACAGGGCACAGGGCACAGGGCACAGGGCACCGGGCTCCGGGCACCGGGCTCCGGAAAGGCGTGACCGGGGGCCGGTGGCCGGTGGCCGGCAGCAACCGGGCTCCGGGCCCCGGACCCCGGGCCCCGGACCCCGGGCTTCGAGAGGCTTCACCCTGATCGAGCTGATCGTGGTGCTGGCGATCATCGGGATCCTGGCGGCGATTGCGGTGCCGGCGATGCGCACCGCGCCGGAGCGGGCGCGCGAGTCGGCGCTCAAGGAGGACCTGTTCACGCTGCGCTCCTGCCTCGACCAGTTTCACGCCGACCGCGACCGGTATCCGAGCTCGCTCGACGAGCTCGTGAGCATGGGGTACCTGCGCAGCGTGCCGGTGGATCCGATCACGAAGTCGAAAGACACCTGGGTGCCGGTGTACGAGGAGGTGGCGCCGGAGGATCAGAGCAGCGACCAGCAGCAGAGCAGCCCGGGGATCATCGACGTGCACTCCGGCTCGCCGCAGACCGCCCTCGACGGCAGCAAGTATGCCGACTGGTAGCAGAGACGTGGTCAGTGGTCCGTGGTCCGTGTTCCAAAGTGCCGAGCCCCGGGTATCTCCGCGGTGCCAGCGGCCGGCGGCCCCGGCCACGGTCCACGGTCCACGGTCCACGGTCCACCGCTCTGCGGCCGAGGCGGGGTTCACGCTGGCGGCCATGATGGTGATCATGGCGATCATGGCGATCTTCATGACCGTCGCCGTGGAGACGGCGAGCTTCCAGGCGAAGAGGGAGAAGGAGGCGGAGCTGATCTTTCGCGGCAACCAGGTCGTCGAGGCGATCCGCCTCTTCCGCGCCCGCTTCGGCCGCTTCCCCATCTCGCTCGCCGAGCTCGCCAAGGCCAACCCGCGGGTGCTGCGCAAGATCTGGAACGACCCGATGACAGGGAAGCCCGATTGGGTCCCGGTGTACCTGGGGGAGGAGGGCACCACGCTACAGCCGCTGCCGGGCGGCCTGCAGCCGACGCCGATCCCGACGCCGAGCCCGGGGACGCCGAAGGCGTCGGGCGCCCGCGGGGGTCCGATCATCGGCGTCCGCTCCTCCAGCTGTGAAGAGGCGATCAAGCTCTACAACGGTCACACCCGCTACTGCGAGTGGAAGTTCTTCTACGATCCCAACAAACTGAGTCCCGCCGGCAAGCCGGCGATGCCGCAGCGCTGACGCCAAGCCGCACGCGCCGGCCTGCGCCCGTCCCGGCTGGTACACTGGCGCGTCCATGGGAGGCCCGCCGACCATCTTCGTCCACGCGCTGCCGGGCTCGCCAACGGCAGCGGTGGGAGCGTGGGTTCGCAGCGGCTCCGCGCATGAGGACGCCGGCGAAGCCGGAGTCACGCACCTGCTCGAGCACCTCCTGCTGCGGCGTTGCGGCGAGCGGACCCCCGAGGCGATCGCCGAGCTGATCGACTCCCTCGGCGGTGCGGTGGACGCCTTTACCACCCACGAGGCGTGCGCCGTGACGGCGCACGTCCCTGCGGAGCGGTTCGCCGAGGCGCTCGACCTCGTGCTCGACGCCGTGTTTCGCCCCCGCCTGCGCGCCGACGAGGTCGAGCTCGAGCGCCGCGTCGTCGCCGCCGAGTTCGACCTCGTCCAGGACTCGCCGGCGGAGGTCGTCGCCGAGCACGCGCTGGCCGCCTGCTGGGGCGATCACCCGTTGGCGCGCCCCGTTCTCGGTCGCCGCGAGGTGGTCGAACGCCTGGGCGCGGGCGACCTCGAGCTCTTCCACCGCGCCCGGTTCACGCCGGCCAACCTGCTGCTGGTCGCGCTCGGCCCAGTGGACGAGGCCCTCATCCGCCGGCGGGTCGCGGGCCTGGATCGCCCCGGCGCGCCGCCGCCGCCGCTCGCCGCGCCGCACTGGCGGCGGGGGGTGACGGTCGAGGAACGCGACGGGCTCGAGCAGGTCTACGCCAACCTCGTGCTCCCGGCGCTGGCGGCCGGCGATCCCGAGGCGTTCGCTCTCGGGGTGCTGAACCAGCTTCTCGGCGGCGGCGCGTCGAGCCGCCTGTTTCGCGAGCTGCGCGATCGCCTGGGTCTGGTGTACGACGTCGGAAGCTCGGTGTTCGAGGCGGGGGCGGCGGGCGTGCTCGAGGTGACGTTCTCGGCGCCGGTGCGGCAGATCGGTGCATGCTGGGACGCGGCGTTCGGGGTGCTCGGGGACGTCGCCGCCGGCCGGATCAGCGACGCCGAGGTTCACCTGGCGCGGCAGGCGCTGGCCGCCGGCGTCGTGCTCGGGGCGGAGGGGACCGACGCGCTGCTCGAGGCGCACGCCGCCGAGCTGATGGCCCGCTCGCGCCCGTTCGACGCCGCCGCGATCCGGCGCGAGTTGGAAGAGGTGACACCGGAGCGCGTGCGGGCGCTCGCCGCCAAGGTGGTGCACCTGGAAGCGCTCGCCGGCGCCGTGTGCGGCCCCGCGGCCGGCCTCCGCTTGCCCGAGGCCGTGTCGCGGAGGGTCGCGTGAGCGCGGACGTCGTCGTCGCCGTGCTCAGGCTGCCGCACGGGGAGGGGCTGCCGCTGCCCCGCTTCGCCACGGCCGGCGCGGCGGGGGCGGACGTGGCGGCCGCCGTGGAGTCGGAGCTCGTGCTCGCCCCGATGGAGCGCCGAGCGGTCCCGACCGGCCTCGTGCTCGCCGTGCCTCCAGGGTACGAGGTGCAGGTGCGGCCGCGCTCCGGCCTCGCGCTGCGCCACGGCGTGACCGTCGCCAACGCGCCCGGGACGATCGACAGCGACTACCGCGGCGAACTGATGGTGATCGTGGTCAACCTCGGCGCCGAGCCGTACACGGTGCGCCGCGGCGAGCGGATCGCGCAGCTCGTCGTGGGCCCAGTCGTACGGGCCGCGTTCGCGGTGCGGGACGCCCTCCCCGACTCGGAGCGGGGCGCGGGCGGGTTTGGCTCCACGGGGGCGTGAGGTGCGGATCTGGGTGCTCGCCTCGGGCTCGAGCGGCAACGCGGCCGTGGTGGAGGCCGGCGGCACCTGCGTGCTGCTCGACTGCGGCATCTCCTGCCGCCAGATCGTGACGCGCATGGCCGGGTTCGGGCTCGACGCCGGACGGATCGACGCGGTGCTGCTCACCCACGAGCACGACGATCACGTCAAAGGGCTCGAGGTGTTCCTGCGACGACACCCGGTGCCGGTGCTGGCCACGGCGGGGACGCTGCGCGGCATGACGGCGCCGCCGGCCGCCATCGAGCCGCTCGTGGCCGGCCGCGAGGTTCGGGTCGGGGCACTCACCGTGCTGCCCGTACCGACCAGCCACGATGCCTGTGAACCAGTCGGGTTCGTGCTCGAGGGGGACGGGCACCGCGCGGGCTTTGTCACCGACACCGGGGTGGTGACCGAGCTGGTGGCGGAACGCCTTGCCGGGTGCCGGACGCTGCTGCTCGAGTGCAACCACGACCGCGACATGCTGCGCGTGGGGCCGTACCCGTGGCCGCTCAAGCAGCGCATCGCCTCGCGCACCGGCCATCTCTCGAACGAGCAGTCCCGCGGCGCGCTCGAGCGCCTCGTGCACTCCGGGCTCGAGGCGGTCGTCGGCATGCACCTGTCGCAGACGAACAACGACCCGGCGCTGGTGGAGCGCGAACTCGGTGTGGTGCTCGCGGGTTCGGCGGTGCGCCTGGCGGTCGCGTCGCAGCACCGGGCGCTCGAGGTCGGGACCGGACCCGGTCCGAACGCCGGTTGAGCGCCGCGGCCGGCGAGCGGCTCCTTGGCCGGCGGCCGCGTTCGCGCTACGCTTGGGCGCCCGCCGCGGGCGAAGCGGGGCGAGGGGGTCCGGGATGCAGGTCGAGGTTCGCGTCAAGCTCAAGGAACAGGTGCTGGACCCGCAGGGCGAGGCGATCCGCCGCGTGCTGGCCGGCCTCGGGTACGCCGAGATCGGCGGCGTGCGGGTCGGCAAGCTGATGCTGCTCGAGGTCGACGGGGAGGCGCCGGAGGCCGTGCGCTCGCGCGTCGAGGCCGCGTGCCGCGAGGTGTTGGCCAACCCCGTCATCGAGGAGTTCGAGGTGCGGCTGCCATGACGAAAGCGGGGTCCGGGGTCAGGGGTCCGGGGTCAGGAAACGACATGCGGCCTGCTGGCGCCACCGGGAGCGCGCGCAAGCGGGTGGCGGTGGTGATCTTCCCCGGGTCGAACTGTGACCGTGATGCGCTTGCGGCCGTCGAGTTGGTCGGCGGCGACGCGGTGCCGGTGTGGCACCAGAGCGCCGACCTCGGCGGCTGCGGCGCGGTGATCCTGCCGGGCGGTTTCTCGTACGGTGACTACCTGCGCGCCGGGGCGATGGCGGCGCACTCCCCGGTCATGGGCGCGGTGCGGCGGCACGCGAACGCCGGCGGCGCCGTCCTCGGGATCTGCAACGGCTTCCAGATGCTGCTCGAGATCGGGTTGCTCCCCGGTGCGATGCTGATGAACCGCACCCTGCGCTTCATCTGCCGCGACGTTCACCTGCGCGTCGAGCGCGACGACGTGCCGCTGCTCAACCACCTGCGGCGCGGGCAGGTGCTGACGCTCCCGATCGCGCACAAGGAGGGGAACTGGTTCGCTCCCGCGGAGGTCGTTCGCGTGGTCGAGGCGGAGGGCGCGGTGGCGCTGCGATACTGCGACGAGCGCGGCGAAGTCGGGAGCGCCGCCAACCCGAACGGCGCGATCAACGCGGTCGCCGGGCTGGTCAACCGCGACGGGAACGTGCTCGGCATGATGCCGCACCCGGAGCGGCGGGTCGGGGCGCTGATCGGCGGCCTCGACGGCGTCGAGCTGATCCGCTCGCTGGTGGAGGCGGCATGAGCTGGGATGCGCCCGCGACCCTCGATCTGGCCCGCGAGCACGGCCTGTCGGAGGACGAGTACGGGCGGATCGTGACCGAGCTCGGCCGCGTACCCAACCTCACCGAGCTCGGCATCTTTGCGGCGCTGTGGTCGGAGCACTGCTCGTACAAGTCGTCGCGCGCCTACTTCAAGCGGTTCCCGACGGCGGGCCCGCGCGTCGTCCAGGGGCCCGGCGAGAACGCGGGCGTGGTCGACCTCGGGCGCGGCTGGGTGTGCGTCTTCAAGATGGAGTCGCACAACCACCCCTCGTTCATCGAGCCGTACCAGGGGGCCGCGACCGGCGTCGGCGGCATCCTGCGCGACGTGTTCACGATGGGCGCTCGGCCGGTGATGCTCCTCGACTCGCTGCGCTTCGGCGACCTCGATGCCCCGCGCATGCGCCACCTGGTGGACGGCGTGGTGCGCGGGATCGGCGACTACGGCAACTGCGTCGGGGTGCCCACGGTCGGTGGGGAGGTGGATGTCCACCCCGGCTACAACGGCAACATCCTCGTCAACGCGATGTGCGTCGGCGTCGCCCGCGCCGACCGGATCTTCTACGGACGCGCCTCGGGTCCGGGCAACCGCGTCGTCTACCTCGGCTCCAAGACCGGGCGCGACGGCATCCACGGCGCCACCATGGCGTCCGACGTGTTCGACGAGGCCGCGGCGGCCAAGCGCCCGACGGTCCAGGTCGGCGACCCGTTCACCGAGAAACTGCTGATCGAGTGTTGCCTCGAGCTGATGGAAAGCGGCGTGGTCGTCGGCATCCAGGACATGGGCGCGGCCGGGCTGACCTCCTCGGCGTTCGAGATGGCGTCGCGCGCCGGGTGCGGCCTCGCCCTCGACCTCTCGCTGGTGCCGGCGCGCGAGCGCGGCATGACGCCGTACGAGCTGATGCTCTCGGAGTCGCAGGAGCGCATGCTCCTGGTCGCCACGCCCGACAACGTGGGCGCGGTGCTCGCGATCTGCCGTCGCTGGGGCCTCGACGCCGTCGAGATCGGTTCGGTCGTCGCGGAACCCGAGGTGGTCGCGACGTTCGCGGGCCGGCCGGCGTTCCGCCTGCCGGTGGCGCCGCTCGTCGACGACGCGCCCCGCTACGAGCGGCCGGCCACGCCGCCGGTCCCGGCGGCGGCCGTGACGCTGCCTCCGCTGCACGACCGCGACCTGGCCGCCGACCTGCGCGCGCTGCTCGCGAGCCCTGTGTTCGCGAGCGCCCGCCCGATCTGGGAGCAGTACGACCACTCGGTCGGCGCCAGCACCGTGGTCGGCCCGGGAGGCGACGCTGCGCTGCAGCTCGTGCCGGGCACCCGCATCGGCCTCGCCGCGACCACCGACGGCAACGCCGTCGCCTGCTCGCTCGACCCGTTCCACGGGGCGGCGCACGGCGTGGCGGAGGCGGTGCGCAACCTGGCGTGCGTCGGCGCCGAGCCGGTCGGGGTCACCGATTGCCTCAACTTCGGATCGCCGGAGAACCCGGCGGTCATGGGTCAGTTCGTCGCGGCCGTCGACGGCCTCGCCGAAGCGTGCCGGGCGTTCGAGGTGCCGGTCGTGTCCGGCAACGTGTCGTTCTACAACGAGACCTCGGGGAGCGCGATCCCGCCCACCCCGACGGTGGGGATGGTCGGGGTCGTGCCGGAGCTGCGCCAGCGCCCGCGGACGCGCTGGCAGGTGGGCGACACGGTCTACCTGCTCGGCCCCGTCGAGGGCGAGCTCGGCGGTTCCCGCTACCTGCAGGTCGCCCTCGGCCTGGAGGCGGGTCCCGTCCCGCCGGTCGAGTACGAGGCGCAGCGGCACACCGCCGCCGCCGTCCGCGACCTCGTGCGGCTGGGCCTGGCCGCGGCCAAGGACCTCTCCGACGGCGGCCTCGCGGTCGCCGCCGTAGAGATGAGCGGCGGGACGGTGGGCTGCCGGCTCACGCTCCCGGCCGGGGTCTCGCCGGTGCGCACGCTGTTCGGGGAGTGGAGCGGGGCGTTCCTGCTCGCGACGCCCGCCGCGTTCGAGCCGGCGCTGGAGCGCGCCTGCGAGGGGCTCGCACTGACCCGCCTCGGCGTCGCCGGCGGCGCCAAGATGACGGTGGTGGTCGGGCGCAAGCACGTGGTCGAGGAGCCGATCGCCGACCTCGCGGCGTTGCGGGAGGGAAGCCTGGCATGGCTCTCGGAGGCGTGAGCGCGGCCGGCGACAAGTTCCACGACGAGTGCGGCGTCTGCGCCGTGCTCGGACACCCCGATGCCTCCAACCTCGTTTACCTCGGCCTGTACGCGCTGCAGCACCGTGGCCAGGAATCGGCCGGCATCGCCGCCTTCGACGGACACGAGCTGCGCCACCGGAAGGCGATGGGGTACGTCGCGGACATCTTCGACCGCGAGGTGCTTGCCGGCCTGCCCGGCTCGGTCGCCGTCGGGCACGTGCGCTACGCCACCGCAGGCAACTCGAACCTGGCCAACGCCCAGCCGGTGGTGGCGAAGACGCATCGCGGCCGTGTGGCGCTCGCGCACAACGGCAACCTGGTCAACGCGCTCCGCCTGCGCCGCGAGCTCGAGCGCCAAGGGGCGATCTTCCAGTCCACCTCGGACTCCGAGGTGTTCCTCCACCTGCTCGCACGCTCGCGTGCGTCCACGCTCGAACGCGCGCTGCTCGAGACCGTTGACGCGGCGGTCGGCGCCTGGTCGCTCGCCGTGATCGTCGACGGGCGGCTGTTCGCGGCGCGTGACCCGCACGGCTTCCGCCCGCTCGTCCTCGGCCGCCTCGGCGAGGCGTGGGTGGTGGCGTCGGAGACGTGCGCGTTCGACCTCATCGAGGCGCGGACCGTGCGCGAGGTCGGGCCCGGCGAGGTCGTCGAACTCGCCGGCGAGGAGCCGCGCGTCCTGCGTCCGCCCGCGCCGGGACCGTTCGCGCACTGCGTGTTCGAGCATGTGTACTTCGCCCGCCCCGACTCGCGCATCTTCGGCGAGGACGTCGGGCCGGTGCGCGAGCGGCTGGGGGAGCGCCTGGCGGCGGAGCACCCCGCCGTGGCCGACATCGTCGTCGCGGTCCCCGATTCAGGCGTGCCCGCGGCGCTCGGCTACGCCCGTGCGTCCGGCCTCCCGTTCGTGCTCGGCCTCGTGCGCAACCACTACGTCGGGCGCACATTCATCGAGCCGCGGCAGTCGATCCGCCACTTCGGCGTCAAGGTCAAGCTCAACCCGGTGCGCTCGGCGGTCGCGGGCCGCCGCGTCGTCCTCGTCGACGACTCGATCGTCCGCGGCACCACCTCGCGCAAGATCGTCATGATGCTCAAGGCCGCCGGGGCGAAGGAGGTGCATTTGCGCATCTCGTCGCCGCCGACGACCGGGCCGTGCTTTTACGGCATCGACACGCCCGAGCGCCGCGAGCTAATCGCCGCCAGCCAGAGCGTCGAGGAGATCCGGGCGTTTGTCGGTGCCGACTCGCTCGGCTACCTTTCGGAGGCCGGCATGCTCGCCTGCCTGGCGACGCCGGCGGCCAACTTTTGCACCGCCTGCTTCTCCGGCGACTACCGCGTCCTCGACGAGGCGGAGCGGGCGGGGGTCGTGGCCAAGGACGAACGATGACCAGCGAGTTGAGAGTTGAGAGTGAAGAGTGAAGAGTTGCGGGAAACGGGAAGAGGGAAGAATGGAAGGGGTAGAGGGAATGCAAGACCGGCATCGCTTTTGTCTTGGTCTTCCCTCTGCCCTCTTCCCTTTCCCCTTTTCCGCCGTCCCTCGACTCTTCACTTTTCGCCCTTCACCCTCAACTCCTCTGCTAACCTTCCCGCATGACTGAGCCGACCGAGCGCGAGGGGCTCACGTACGAGGGGGCGGGGGTCTCGATCGCCGCGCAGGACCGGGCGCTGGTCGAGGTGAAGCGTCTGGCCAGGACGACGTTCACCCCCGGCGTCCTCTCGGAGATCGGGAGCTTCGGCGGGCTGTTCACCCTCGAGCCCGACAACCCCTCGGGCACCGTGCTCGTCGCCTCGGCCGACGGGGTCGGCACCAAGCTCAAGGTGGCCCAGATGGCCGGGGTCCACGGCACCGTCGGCGAGGACCTAGTCAACCACTGCGTCAACGACATCCTGGTGCAGGGCGCGCGGCCGCTGTTCTTCCTCGACTATTTCGCCTCCGGTCACCTCGAGCCCGGGGTCGCGGTGCAGGTGATCGAGGGGTTGGCCCGCGGCTGTCGCGCCAACGGCTGCGCCCTGCTCGGCGGCGAGACCGCCGAGATGCCCGGGTTCTACCAGCCGGGCGAGTACGACCTGGCGGGCTTCATCGTCGGATCGTGCCGCCGCGACCGACTGCTCCGCCGCGAGGGCGTCGCCGTCGGCGATCTCCTCGTCGCGCTGCCCTCGAGCGGCCTGCACACGAACGGCTACTCGCTCGCGCGCCGGGTGTTCTTCGAGCGTCTCGGGCTCGCGACGGAGAGCGAGGTGGCGGGGCTCGGGCGCACCGTCGTCGACGTGCTCCTGGCCGTGCACCGCTCGTACCTGGCGGCGGTGGCGCCGCTGCTCGACGAGGGGCTGGTCACGAGCGCCGCGCACATCACCGGCGGCGGCATTCCGGACAACCTGCCGCGCGCGTTGCCGGCGGGCGTCGGTGCGGAGATCCTGCTCGACTCGTGGGACGAGCCGGCGCTCTTCCGCCTGCTCCGGGAGGCGGGCCGGATCCCCGAGGACGACATGCGGCGGACGTTCAACCTCGGGGTCGGCATGATCCTCGTCGTAGCGCCGGCGCGCCTCGGGGCCGTGCTGGAGCGGCTCGTCCCCCACGGCCCAGGCTGGGTCATCGGCCGCTGCGTCGCGGGCGCCGGCGTGCGCTTCGTCGGAGAACGCCGTGCCTGAGAGACGCGTGGTCCGTTTCCCGTGGTCAGTGGTCCGAAAGGGACGGGGAACGCGGCATGCGACGACATGCCGTGAGGGTTTCTCGGTCCACGGACCACGGACCACGGACCACGGGGGGGGTGGGTGGAGGAGCTAACACGGATCGCGGTGCTGCTGTCCGGGCGCGGGTCGAACCTCGTCGCCCTGGCCGACGCCTGTGCCCGCGGCGAGATCCCGGCCGAGATCGCCCTGGTGATCTCCAACCGGGCGGACGCGCCCGGCCTCGACCGCGCCCGGGAGCGCGGGATCCCGGTCGCCGCCATTCCCGGCAAGGGCCTCGCTCGGGAGGAGCACGAGCGTCTCGTGGTGGCGGCGATCGAGGCGGCGAAGACGCGATGGGTCTGTCTCGCTGGCTACATGCGCCTGCTCTCGCCCGCCTTCATCGCGCGCTTCCCACGACGCATCGTCAACATCCACCCGGCGTTGCTGCCGAGCTTCCCCGGCCTCGACGCCCAGCGCCAGGCGTGGGCGCACGGCGTCAAGGTCTCGGGGTGCACGGTGCACCTGGTGGACGCGGGGTGCGACTCCGGGCCGATCGTGCTCCAGCGCACGGTCCCGGTCCTCGACGACGACACGTCCGAGACGCTCGCCGCGCGCATTCTCGAGCAGGAGCACATCGCATATCCGACGGCGATGCGCATGCTGCTGACCCGCGCGTGGCGCCTCGACGGCCGCCGGGTGATTTTCGAGTAAGGCCAGAGGCAAAGGGAAGAAGGGCGGGGGAGCAGAGGAGC
>JAKAFI010000023.1:17500-20074 GCA_021818005.1 Acidobacteriota bacterium
CGCTCAGGGTCAGTCGGTCCCTAAGGCGAGGCCGAACGGCGTAGTCGATGGGAAGCAGGTTAACATTCCTGCACCACCTTGTCCTCGTTATCACGATGGGGTGACGCAGAAGGATAGGTCGGACTGCCATTGGATGTGCAGTTTGAAGCGTGTAGGCGGGAGTGGTAGGCAAATCCGCCGCTCCGTTAACGTCGAGACGCGACATCGAGGGCGCAAGCCCGCAAAGCGACTGATTCCACGCTGCCGAGAAAAACCTCTAAGGAGAGGGCAGGGTGACCGTACCGGAAACGGACACACGTAGGCAGGGAGAGAATCCCGAGGCGCTTGAGTGATCCCCCGTGAAGGAACTCGGCAAAATGACACCGTAACTTCGGGAGAAGGTGTGCTCTTTGCCGTGTAGACCCTCGCGGTCGAAGCGGTGGAGAGTCGCAGTGAAATGGCCCAGGCGACTGTTTACTAAAAACACAGCACTCTGCAAACGTCACAAGCGGACGTATAGGGTGTGAAGCCTGCCCGGTGCCGGAAGGTTAAGGGGAGGGGTCATTCCCGCGCAAGCGGGAAGAAGCTCTGAACTGAAGCCCCGGTAAACGGCGGCCGTAACTATAGACTGGACCGCTGTAGTTTCGTCAACAAAATTCGGCTATTTGCTGGAAAAGCCGGTGGATCCCTCGGTACTCGCCGCTGGAGCGATGGCTCGAAGAAGGCGGCAGTGAAAATCCGCAGGGTGCGGCCAATCAGCAGGAAAGGCGCAAGGCCTTTCGGAGGCGTGATGTCGAAGCTCAAGGAAACTCCGCCGCGAATCGGGTACTATCTCGCCGGTTTCGCGGATGGAGAAGGTAGCTTCAACGTCTCGTTCCGCCCCAGGACCGACTACGGTTTTCCGTGGAAGATCTCGCTGTGCTTCAACATCTCTCAGCGGGATCCGGTGGTCCTCGTACTCTTCAAGAAGCACCTTGGGTGCGGGACGATGCGCCAGCGTCACGACGGCGTGTGGTATTTCGAAGTCAACAACCTCAGTGCGATCCTCGAGAGCGTGATTCCGTTCTTCGAGCGGTTTGGTTTCCTGTCCGCAAAGAAGAAACGGGACTTCGCAAAGTTCAAACAGATGGCTCAGATCATTCGTGAAAAACGCCATCTCTCCCGTGAGGGAGTCGAGGAGATCCTGAAGCTGCGCGCCGACATGAACGATGGCGGGAATCGCCGGTACACCGACGAACGGATCCGAGAAGAGCTTGCGAATCCTCAGAGACCATACGCCGAATCCCGCGCCGCGCGGGAATGATATGGTCCGATCTCCGTGGCGACACGGAGAGCCTGGCGGAAACGACCAGGCCGCCTGCACCACACGCAGGACGTAACAATCATGAACGGTCCTAAGGTAGCGAAATTCCTTGTCGGGTAAGTTCCGACCTGCACGAAAGGCGAAACGATCTGGGCGCTGTCTCCACGGGGGGCTCAGCGAATTTGAAGTACCGGTGAAGATGCCGGTTACCCGCACCTAGACGGAAAGACCCTGTGCACCTTTACTACAACTTGTCACTGGACCTTGGTGTTGTATGTGCAGAATAGGTGGGAGGCTGTGAAGCCGGGGCGTCAGCTTCGGTGGAGCCGTCGGTGAGATACCACCCTTACTGCTCTGAGGTTCTAACCTAGGGCCGTGAAGCCGGCCCGGGAACACTGGCAGGTGGGTAGTTTGACTGGGGCGGTCGCCTCACAAACTGTAACTGAGGCGCCCAAAGGTTCCCTCAGGCTGATTGGAAACCAGCCGTAGAGTGCAAAGGCACAAGGGAGCTTGACTGCGAGACCAACAAGTCGAGCAGGGACGAAAGTCGGGCTTAGTGATCCGGCGGTCCCGTATGGAAGGGCCGTCGCTCAACGGATAAAAGGTACGCCGGGGATAACAGGCTGATCCTGCCCAAGAGTTCACATCGACGGCGGGGTTTGGCACCTCGATGTCGGCTCATCGCATCCTGGGGCTGAAGCAGGTCCCAAGGGTTCGGCTGTTCGCCGATTAAAGCGGTACGTGAGCTGGGTTTAGAACGTCGCGAGACAGTTCGGTCCCTATCTGGTGTGGGCGGAGGACACTTGAGGAGAGATGTCCTTAGTACGAGAGGACCAGGACGTACGGACCTCCAGTGTACCAGTTGTCGCGCCAGCGGCAGCGCTGGGTAGCTGTGTCCGGAAAGGATAACCGCTGAATGCATCTAAGCGGGAAGCCAACTCCAAGATTAGGTGTCCCGGGCGTAAGCCCCTAAAGGCCTCTGGTAGATGACCAGTTTGATAGGCGGGAGGTGGAAGCGCAGCGATGCGTGCAGCTGACCCGTACTAATCGGCCGTGCGGCTTGACCATACACACCCTTTCTTCTTGCGTGACAGCTTCGAAGACCCTTTGAGTTGTGAAAGTTGGCGAGTTTTTCCGGTGGCCATACCGAGAGGGAAACACCCGTTCCCATTCCGAACACGGAAGTTAAGCCTCTCTGGGCCGATGGTACTTGGCGGGTAACTGTCTGGGAGAGTAGGTCGCCGCCGGGAAGTATGAGAGCCCTGCAGGAAACTGCAGGGCTCTCGCTTTAT
>JAKAFI010000281.1 GCA_021818005.1 Acidobacteriota bacterium
CAGCAGCATGCGGCGCAGCGTCGGGTCGGCGACCATGACGAGGGCGAGCGCGGCCGGCAGCAGCGCGGCCTCCGCGGCGCGGCGCGCCCAGCCGCCGGGGGCGACCCAGCCGGAGGGGAGCAGGGCGGCGGCCACGGCGAGCGCCGCGAGGGCGGCCTCGGCCGCGGGCAGCGCGCCGACGCACGCCATCGCCGCCGCCAGCGCGGCGAACGCCGCCGCGGGCAGGCCCGCCAGGATGCGACCGCGAATCATCGCGCCGAGTATACGGTTTCGCAGCTGGCCGCGGTTGACTCCCGCCGGGGAAAGCCCAACAATCCACGGCCTGGAGGTCAGTCATGCTGGCGCGAGAGCTCGTCCGCACGTCACCCGACCGCATCCGCGCCGCCCTGGCGGCGCGGCGCAGCGACGCGCCGTTCGCGCGCCTCGTCGCCGCGGACGCCGGCTGGCGCGCGGCCCAGGCCGAGCTCGAGGCGCTCAAGGCGGAGCGCAACCGCGGCTCGAAGGAGGTCGGCGCGCTGTTCGCGTCCGGGCGCAAGGCCGAGGCCGAGGCGAAGCGCGCCGAGATGGCCGAGCTGGGGTCGCGCGTCGCCGCTGCCGAGCGCGAGGCGGAGGCGCTCGGCGCCGAGGTCGCCGAGCTCGAGCTGGCGATCCCCAACCTGCCGCACGCGAGCGTGCCGGAGGGCCCGGACGAGAGCGCCAACCGGGTGGAGCGGACGTGGGGCGAGCCGCCGGCGTTCGCGTTCGCGCCGCAGGCGCACTGGGACCTCGGCCCGGCGCTCGGGATCCTCGACTTCGAGCGCGCGGCCAAGATCGCGGGCGCGCGCTTCGCGGTGCTCTGGGGGGCCGGGGCGGCGCTCGAGCGCGCCCTGACCGCGTTCATGCTCGACCTCCACCGCGCCGCCGGCTACCGCGAGGCGTACGTCCCGTTCATGGTCAACCGGCAGGCGCTCGTCGGCACCGGCCAGCTGCCGAAGTTCGCGGCGGACCTGTTCCACATCGAGGGGACCGACTACTTCCTCGTGCCGACCGCGGAGGTCCCGGTGACCAACCTGCACCGCGGCGAGGTGCTCGACGGCGAGACGCTCCCCCGCCGCTACTGCGCCTACACCCCGTGCTTCCGCGCCGAGGCCGGCTCGTACGGCCGCGACGTGCGCGGCCTGATCCGGCAGCACCAGTTCGACAAGGTCGAGCTCGTCCACCTCGCCACCCCGGAGAGCAGCTACGACGAGCTCGACGCCCTCACCCGCGAGGCGGAGCTGGTGCTGCAGCGCCTGGAGCTGCCGTACCGGGTGGTGACGCTGTCCACCGGCGACATGGGGTTCTCCGCCGCGAAGACGCACGACATCGAGGTCTGGCTCCCCGGGCAGCAGGCCTACCGCGAGATCTCGTCGTGCTCGAACTGCGAGGACTTCCAGGCGCGCCGCGCCGACCTCAAGTTCCGCCCCGCCGGCGGCGGCAAGACGCGCTACCTGCACACGCTCAACGGCTCGGCGCTGGCGGTCGGCCGCACGCTGATCGCGGTGCTGGAGAACTACCAGCAGGCCGACGGCACGGTCACGGTGCCGGCGGCGTTGCGTCCGTACCTGGGCGGGCTCGAGCGGCTCGCCCCGGAGCGGTGAGGAGGAGACGATGCTCGCAGCCACCCTGCTCGCGGCCGCCGCGTCGCTGCCGCTCGGCGTCTGGCCGGACACCACCGGCGCCGCGGCCGCGACCGTGGGCGGCGTCGAGTTCTACCTCGTCGAGCCCGAGGACGACTACACGATCGTCGCGGTGCAGCAGCTGACGACGCCGCTGCGCAAGGCCGAACCGGCCGAGCTGGCGCGCCTGGCGGCGCTCGCCGACAAGCTCGGCGCCGACGCCGTCCTGCTCCTCGGCGAGCTGCCCGAGTCGGCGATCCCGCGCGACCCGGACGCCCCGCTGCCGGTCTCCGGGAAGTACGCGGTCGCGGTGTTCCTCGCCTTCGACCAGGTGCAGGGGTGGGAGAAGAAACCGTCGGTGCCGAGCGCCTGGCACCGCCCGGCGCGCCCGCACCCGCGGGCGCTCGCGCCGGCCCCGCTCGGCCCCCCGGCCGGCTGATCCGGCGGCGAGGCCGGGGCCGGCCCGGGCTCGCCGGCCGCGACGGCACAGGCGCTACAATCGCCGGCCATGGATACCCCCGAGGCGCCGCAGGTCATCCCCGGTCTCCCCGAAAACGCGTACCGCCCTCTGAAACCCGGCGAGACGTACGAGCCGCTGATCGGCGCGGCGCGCACCGTCCCCGAGGTGACGGCGCGCTCGATCGTCGTCGGCCTCGCGATGACGGTGCTGTTCTCCGCGGCGGCGGCGTACATCGCGCTCAAGCTCGGGCAGGGGATCGAGACCGCGATCCCGATCGCGATCCTCGCGGTCGGGTTCTCGGCGCTGCTCGGGGCGTCGGGGCGGCGCCCGTCCACGATGCTGGAGAACCTGCAGGTGGCGACGCTCGGCGCGACCGCCGGGATCGTGGTCGGCGGCTCGGTGTTCGTGATGCCGGCGATCTTCGTCCTCGGCCTCGAGAACCGGTCGGGGTTCGGCCAGATCTTCCTGGTGCCGTTCCTCGGCGCGGTGCTCGGCGTGGTCTTCCTGATCCCGTTCCGCCGCTACTTTGTCGCCGAGATGCACGGCCGGCTGCCGTTCCCCGAAGCGACCGCGACGACGGAGATCCTGGTCACCGGCGAGAAGGGCGGCAAGGCCGCCGGGGTGTTGCTCGGATCGATGGGGATCGGGTTCGTGCTCGACTACCTGGCGGCGGGGTTCGAGGCGTGGCGCGACACGTTCTCCACCGCTCTGGTGCCCGCGTTCCACACCGCCACCGAGAAGCTCAAGGCGATCTTCGCGCTCAACACCTCGGCGGCGGTCATGGGGCTCGGCTACATCATCGGCGTGCGCTACGCGGCGATCATCTGCGCCGGCTCGTTCCTGTCGTACTGGGTGTTCGTGCCGCTGGTGGCGCGCATCGGCGCGCAGGCGCCGGGCGGGCTGTTCCCCGGCCTGCCGCCGGTGGCCGGGCTCGACGCCGAGGCGGTGTTCGGCAACTACGTGCGCCTGATCGGCATCGGCGGCATCTTCGCCGCCGGCCTGATCTCGATCGCCAAGATGAGCCCGGTGATCGTGCAGGCGCTGCGCACCGTCCTCAAGGAGCTCACGCGCCTCAAGGCTGGCGGCGCCGGCGCCAAGTTGCCGCGCACCGACCAGGACGTGCCGATGGCGACGGTCGCGGCGCTCGGCGCGGTGACCGCCGTGGCGATCGGAATCTACTTCCGCTTCGTCGTGCTCGCCGGGGTGCCGGGGGCCACGAGCAAGGCGCTCATCGCGCTCGCGCTCACGCTGCTGATCTCGTTCCTGTTCGCGGCGGTGTCGGCGTGGGCCGTGGCGATGATCTCGATCACGCCGGTCTCCGGCATGACGCTGACGACGCTGATCGTGGCGGCGGTGATCCTGGCCCGCCTCGGCCTCGCCGGCGGGCAGGGGATGCTGGCGACGCTGCTGATCGGCGGCGTCGTCTGCACCGCGCTGTCGATGACCGGCTCGATGGTGACGCTGATGAAGATCGGCTACTGGGTGGGCGGCACGCCGCGGAAGATCCAGTGGTCGCTGATCGGCGGCGCCGCGCTCGCCTCGCTCACCGTGACCGCGGTGATGCTGCTGTTCGCCCACACCGACGGGTACGTGCTCTCCGCCGCGCACCCGCGTCCGCTCCCGGCGCCGCAGGCGAACGCGATGGCGGCGGTGGCGCGTTCGATGATGGGCGCGACGCAGGCGCCGTGGTTCCTGTACGGCCTCGGCGCGGTGATCGCGGTGGTGGTCGAGCTGATCGGGGTCTCCGGCCTGGCGTTCGCGCTCGGCATGTACCTGCCGATGGACCTCAACACGCCGCTGCTGGTCGGCGCGATCGTGGCGTGGACGGTCAAGCGCTCGGCGCGCGGCGACGCGGCGCTGGAGAAGGCGCGCGGCGACCGCGGCACCCTCGTGGCCTCCGGCCTGATCGCCGGCGGCGCGCTCGCCGGCGTGTTCAAGGGCGCGGTGGACGCGCTGCAGGAGCGCATGCACACGACGCTCATCCCCCAGCTCGGGAACACCGGGTGGGCGGGGAACTGGCTCGGCCTCGCGGTGTTCCTCCTCCTCGGGGCCGGGATCGTCCTCGAC
>JAKAFI010000282.1 GCA_021818005.1 Acidobacteriota bacterium
CCCCCGATCGTCAGCATCTCCAGCACGGTCCGCGCCGGCATGCAGGTCGGGTCGCCGGCCAGGCCCTTGTACAGGAGCGCCGCCAGCTGGGCGTCGCGCAGCAGGTCGAGCGTGTTGTTCGACGCCGCGCCGTCGGTGCCGAACGCGACCTTGACCCCGCGGGCCAGCATCTGCGGCACCGGCGCGACGCCGCTGCCGAGCTTCAGGTTGGACACCGGGTTGGAGGCGACGCCGACCTCGAGCTCGGCGAGCAGGGCGACGTCGTCCTCGGAGACGTGCACGCAGTGGGCCGCCACCGTCCGCTCGGAGAGGATGCCGAGGTCGGCGAGGTACGCCACCGGCGAGACCCCTTTCTCGGCCGCGAGCTTCTCGACCTCCCAGCGGGTCTCGGCGATGTGGATGACCAACGGCGCCCCGAACTCCTCGGCGAGCTCCGCTTCGGAGGCCAAGTTGGCGGCGGAGACGGAATACGGGGAGTGGGCCGCCACCGCAGGGACGACGAGGGGGTGGTCGCGGTACCGCTCGAGCAGCGCGCGCTGACGTTCGAGCGCGATCTCCGGCGTCGGGCACGACGGGGTGGCGAAGTCGATCAGCGACTCGGGCACCACGGCCCGCAACCCGATACCGGCCAACGTCTCGGCGATCTCCATCGCATGGAAGTACATGTCGCACACGCAGGTGACCCCGGCCTGCAGCGACTCGGCCGCCGCCAGGCGGGTGCCGAGCACGACCGTGTCGACGTTCATCAGGGCACGCTCGGCCGGCCAGATGTGCTGCTCCAGCCACTCCTTCAGCGGCAGGTCCTCGGCGACACCGCGCAGCAACGACATCGCGAGGTGCGTGTGCGTGTTCACGAAGCCGGGAAGGATGAGGCCGCCGCCCGCGTCGAGGACCTCGGCGCCCGATTCGGGGATCTCGGCGGCCGGGCCGACCGCCACGATCGCTCCGTCGCGTACCGCGACCGCCCCGTCCGGGATCACCTTGCTCCCGGGCGTCATCGGCAACACCGTGCCGCCCTTGATGATCAGCTCTGCCACCGTACCTCCCCGCGCCTCGCCCGTGCTCCGTTGCGCCCAGGCATGCCCGGTTACCACGACCCGGACGCGCCTCCCCCTCCGAACGAACCGCCACCGCCGGAAAATCCGCCGCCGCCGAAGCTCCCGCCGCCGCCGAACCCGCCGAAGCCGCCCCCGTACCAGCCGCCGTACCCCCGCGAGCGGCCCGCACCGGCCAGCAACATGCGGAGCAGGAGAGCGACCACGATGAACAAGATGACGCCCAGAGAGGACCCACCGGAGGAAGCCCTACGGCCGGGGTGCGGCGGCGGTTCGCCGCGGAACGTCGCGGCGAGCGCGCCGGCGAGCGCCGCGACGCCGCCGCCGTAATCGGCGCGCGCGAACGCGGGCTTGACGAAGCCGTCAAGGAGCCGGCCGGCGAGCGCGTCGGGGATCTTGTCCTCGAGGCCGTAGCCGACCTCGAGGCGCATCCGGCGGTCGCGGATGAAGGCGAAGAAGATGACGCCGTCGTCGAGGCCCTTGCGCCCGACCTTCCACTTCTCGGCGCAGCGGATGGTGAAGTCTTCGAGCGACTCCCCGTCGAGCGTCGGGAAGAGGACGGCGATCACCTGATGCCCGGTGCGCTCCTCCACGCCCTGCAACTGGCGATCGATCGCCGCCGCCTGACTCGGGGGGATCACGCCGGCGAGGTCGGTCAGGTAGGCAGTCGGGGCCGGCGGCACCTCGAGCGCCGCCGCGGCGGCGGCGACGAGCAGGGCGCCGACGGCGGCGGCAGCCACCTGCCGCCACCGATGCGCACAGGGCGGCGCGAACGCGTCCGGGCTCAGAACTTCACCTGCGGCGCCTTCTCGGAGCCGGGCGCCGCCTGGAAGTACGGTTTCTCGGCGAAGCCGAAGAGCGAGGCGATGAACACGGTCGGGAAGCGGCGGCGCGCCGTGTTGAACTCCTGCGCCGCGTCGTTGAAGCGCTTGCGCTCGACCGCGATCCGGTTCTCGGTCCCCTCGAGCTGCACCTGCAGGTCGCGGAAGTTCTGCGTCGCCTTGAGGTCGGGGTACCTCTCGACCACGACCATCAGGCGCGAAAGCGCCGAGGAGAGGCCGTCTTGCGCGGACTGAAACTGCTGCATCTGCTGCTGGTTCGGCACGGTCTTGAAGTTCATCTGGCCGACCTTGGCGCGCGCCTCGGTGACGGCGGTGAACGTGTCCTTCTCGAAGGCGGCGGCGCCCTTCACGGTCTCGACCAGGTTCGGCACCAGGTCGGCGCGGCGCTGGTACACGTTCTCGACCTGGCCCCACTTGCTCTTGACGTTCTCGTCCAGCTTGACGAGGGAGTTGTAGCTCCCCGCCACCGCCAAGCCGAGCACCAGCACGACCACGGCCACGACCGCTGCACATCCGAGCAGAATGCCCTTCATACGCCCTCCCGGCGCGAGCGGGCGCCCGTCATGGCTTGGCGGCGTCCCCGAACGCGATGTGCCATCTTAGCCCAGCAGCGGCGTGGGCCGCGCCGGGCCCACGGGCGGCCCGGACGCCTGGGCCCGCCACACGGTCTCCTCGTCGCCGGGCTGGCGGCGCCAGCGCTTGTGCATCCACACCCACTGCTCCGGGTGCATTCGGATCTGGCGCTCGATGCGCGCGGTGAGCGTGGCCGTGAGCCGCGCCGCGTCGGTCTCGGGATCGTCCCCGGCGGGCAGGGGAACGGGTGGGTCGAAGGCGAGACGCATCGTCCCGTCCGGGAGCCGGGTCGCGAAGCCGGTCACCACCGGGCAGCCGGTGCGCAGCGCCAGGAGCGCGGCGCCTGTCGGGGTCCACGCCGGGCGGCCGAAGAACTCGATGAACGCCCCCGGCGCGTCGATGTCCTGGTCGATCAGGAGGCCGATCACTCGCCCCCGCTGGAGCGCCTGCAGCAGCTTGGCCCCGGCGCCCCGGCCGCGCATCGCGCTCTCGCAACCGAAGCGGCCGCGCAGCCGGCGCACGACCTCGTCGAGGCGCGGGTCGTACACCTCCCGCACCGCCACCGTCATCGGCACCCCGGCGGCGCCGAGCCCGAGGTTGAGCCACTCCCAGTCGCCGCAGTGGCCGGTGACGAGCAGCGCCCCGCGGCCGGCGCCCAGTGCGCCGGTGAGATGCTCGAGGCCGACGAACTCGGTGCGGGCGAGGATCGCCTCGGGCGCGGCGGACCACAGCCACGCCACCTCGCCGAGGAGGGCGCCGAGGTGCCCCGCGCAGCGCCGCAGCACCGTGCGCTGCCAGGCCGGCTCCTGCTCCGGAAACGCCTCGGCGAGATGCCGGCGGGCGCGGCCGCGGTCGCGGCCGGGAAACCCGAACGCCAGCCGCGCCAGCGTCCGGCCCAACGCGCGCAGGAGCGGGAGCGGCACCGCGCGCGCGCCGCCGAGCAGGGCGCGAACCCCGAGGTACCCGATGTCGTCGCGCACGGTACGGAGCCAGCCCGCCATCGCCGCAGTCTAGCCCCTCCGCGGGGCTCCGGTCCGGCGCCCGGCCACGGGCGCGGCCCACCGGGGCCGGGCGACTGGTGCCCCGTGGCCGCGACCCGAGTATCATCCGGGCGCGGGAGGACGCGTGGGCGTGGCCAGAGGTGAGCTGTTCATCGTGTCGTCGCCCTCGGGTGGCGGCAAGACGACGTTGATCCGGCGGGTGATGCAGGAGCTCGAGGCGCAGGGGCGCCAGGCGCACTTTTCCGTGTCGCACACGACGCGACCGCCGCGCTCGATCGAGCGCGCCGGTGTGGATTACCACTTCGTCGACCGGCCGACGTTTCAGCGCATGGCAGCGGCGGGCGAGTTCCTGGAGTTCGCCGAGGTGCACGGCAACCTCTACGGCACGTCTCGCGGCGAGGTCGAGGGCCGGCTGGAACGCGGGTGCGACGTCTTCCTCGACATCGACGTTCAGGGCGCCCGCCAGGTCCGTGCGTCGGTGCCCGACGCGGTGAAGGTGTTCATCTTCCCGCCTTCGCACGACGAGCTGCGCCGCCGCCTCGTCGCCAGGATGCAGGACTCAGAAGCGGCGATCGAGGTGCGCATCAGGAACGCCGTGCAGGAGATGCGCGAGTACGCGGAGTTCGACTACGTTATAATCAATGATTGTCTCGAGGACGCGGCTCGCGCCCTCGCGAGCGTCGTGGCGGTTG
>JAKAFI010000283.1 GCA_021818005.1 Acidobacteriota bacterium
ACAGGAACACGCCGAACAGCACGACCGCGAGCGCGACGCTCGCGACGACCTTCCAGGTGTGACCGCCGGTCTCTCGACCCATCGCCTCAGGGTAGTATGAGCGGAGGATGAGAGCAACCGCGCCTCTCCTGGTCGCGACGCACGAGGGCTGCGCCGCGCACGAGCCGCCGCCCGGCCACCCCGACCGGCCGGAGAGGCTGCGAGCGGCCGTGACCGGGGCGGCGGCGGCGGGCGCCGAACCGCTGCCGGTGGCGCTCGTCGAGGAAGACGTGCTCGCCGGGATCGCGCGGGTGCACGATCCCGGCATGGCGGAACGGCTGCGGCGCGCGTGCGAGCGCCCCCCGGCGATCTTCGACTCCGACGACAACCCGGTCAGCCGCGGCACGTACCGCGCGGCGCTCGCGGCCGCCGGCGCGGCGCTCGCGGCCGCCGGCGCCGCGGCGGACGGGAGCGCCGGCACGATCTGGGTGCCGGTCCGCCCGCCCGGCCACCACGCGCTGCGCGACCGGGCGATGGGGTTCTGCTTCTTCAACAACGCGGCGATTGCGGCCGAGGAGCTGCTGGCGCGCGGGTGCGGTCCCGTCGCGATCGTCGACTTCGACGTGCACCACGGTAACGGCACGCAGGCCCACTTCTGGGAGCGGGACGACGTCTTCTTCCTCTCGCTCCACCGCTACCCGTGCTTCCCCGGCACCGGAGCGGGGGACGAGGTCGGTGCGGGGCGCGGGCGCTCCTTCACGCGCAACATCCCGCTCGCCGCCGGCGCCGACGACGCGGTGTACCGCGAGGCGCTCGCGATGGGGCTCGAGGACGTGACGCGCGCGCTGCGGCCCGCCGCGTGGGTCGTCTCCGCCGGCTTCGACGCTCACCGCGACGACCCGATCGGGGGGATGCGGGTGAGCGAAGAGGGGTTCCGCGCGATCGGGGCGTTGCTGCGGGAAGCGGCGGGGAAGAGCGCGGTGGTGGCGGTGTTGGAGGGAGGGTATGACCTGAAAGCGCTGTACCGGTCGGTGCAAACCTTCACCGCAGGGGTCAGCGGAAGCGGTGGCCCTTGACTTTTTCGTGAGCCGTCTCTATGTTTAGGTACAAAGGCGTGACGTGAGCAACCTACTGGAGGCCAGACGATGTGTAAAACCCTAGGGAGATCGGCGGTTCTCGCGACGTGCGTGCTGATGGCCGGCGCGGCCGTCGCCGGCACCTTCACCGGCCGGGGCGCCGGGTCGCCCGCGGTCCAGACCGTCTTCCGCATCGACACCCCCGCACCGGGCGCGACCGTCTTCGGCATCGTCGAGGTGCGCGGCTTCGTGCTCGATCCGCGCGGCGTGTCCCGCGTCACGCTGCTCGTCGACGGCGCGCCGCTGCACGACGCGGACATCAACCAGCCGCGCGACGACGTGCGGACGCGCTACGCGAGGTTCTTCGGGGAGGACTTCCCCTACAACCCGGGGTTCACGACCTCGTTCCTCGCCTCGAATTACAGCGCCGGGAGCCACACGCTCGCGATCCGCGTGACGTACTCGAACAGCGACGTCCAAGATCTCGGGACGCGGACGGTGACCGTCGACACGGCGACCGCCCAGGCGCCGATCGGCGGCCTCGACAGCCCGCGCGATCCGGCGGTCTACGGCACCCAGGACTACGTCTCGGGCGTCTTCCCGGTCGTCGGGTGGGCGCTCGACGCCGCCGGCATCCGGCAGCGGGTCAGCCCGGCCGGGTGCACCGGGGCACCGAGCGCGACGTGCAAGATCCTCGCGGACATCGAGGTGATGGTCGACGGCATGGTCGTCGGGCAGGCGAACTACCCGCTGCCGCGACCCGACGTGGCGAACGCGCACCCCGACGTCGCGGACGCGTTCCAGTCCGGCTTCCAGATGAAACTCGACACGTCGAAGTACACCGACGGCGCGCACACGATCTCGGTACGGGTCTGGAACACCGCCGGGTTGTCCACCGTGCTCGCGAGCCGCGACGTCAGCTTCCAGAACAACTACGCGACGCTGGCGCCGTTCGGCGCGATCGACTGGCCGATGCCCGACGCGCACTTCTACTCGACGGAGTGCTACTCGGCGCACCCTCCCTCGGGGATCGACTACAGCCCCGGCGACCACCTCGACTGGGTGTCCGGCTGGGCGATCGACCAGAACGATCAGAAGACGTTCGAGGGGATCGTCTCGGTCCAACTCCTCTTCAACGGGGCGCAGGTGAGTGACACTGCTACCGACACTGCGAACTGGAATCCTCTTCTCGGCCCGATTCCCAACCCGTGCAAAGCGTCGATAGGGTGCACTGTGGGACCCTATGGGATCTTCGGCCTCGACCGGCCCGACATCATGTACCAGTACCCGCAGTTCACGATGGACGCCAAGAACTCCGGCTACCTGTTCGCGGTGAACACCCGCTACTACCTGCAAACCGGCCAGTTGCACCTCGGTCTCAACACCGTCACCGTGCAGGCCCGCACCAAGGACCCGAACCGGCCGGCCGCGGTCATCGCCCAGATCCCGGTGATCGTCGACTGCAGCCCGGTCGGGGTCAACCCCTCCTACGGCGAGCTGGAGCAGCCGACCGCGATGCAGGCGCTGCAGGGTGCCGTGCAGCTCTCGGGCTGGCTTATCGAGTTCCCGCAGTCGCTCGAGCAGCTCAACGTCTACGTCGACGGGGTGCTCGACGGCACCATCTACGTCGTCTCGGGCTCGAACAACATCGGCCTCTACCGGCCGGACGTGCCGCAGAGGTATCCGTGGCTGCCGTACCCCAACTCGCTGTACAGCGGCTTCCTCTACAACCTCGACACCACCAAATACGTCGACGGCGTGCACCAGATCGTCCTCGAAACCGTGGACTACGCCGGCGCCAGCAACTACTGGGTCCAGCGCCCGGTGGTGTTCGACAACTTGAACCGGCCGTAGCGGCCAGACGACGACGCTCCACCGCCCCGGCGACCGCCGGGGCGGTTTCATTTGCCGCCGGCGCACGCTACGATCCGGCCGGTAGGGGAGGCAAGATGCGGTCACTCCACTTCGAGAACCACGGCGGACCGTCCGGACTGGCGTTCGGTGAGCGACCCGACCCGTCTCCGGCCGCCGGCGAGGTCGTGGTCAGGCTGGAGGCGGCGGCGCTGAACCACCTGGACCTCTTCGTCCTGGCCGGGATGCCGGGCGTCCCGATCGCGCTGCCTCACATCGGCGGAGCGGACGGCGCCGGAACGGTGGCCGCGGTCGGCGAGGGCGTGACGGGCTGGTCCGTGGGCGACGAGGTCGTGCTCAACCCCGGGCTCTCGTGCGGGGAGTGCGAGTTCTGCCGCCGCGGCGAGGAGTCGCTCTGCGTTGGCTTCCGCATCCTCGGCGAGCACCTCGACGGCACGTTCGCGGAGTACGTGCGCGTGCCGGCGGCCTCCCTGACGGCGAAGCCGGCGCACCTGTCGTGGGCCGAGGCGGGATCGTTCGGCCTGACGTTCCTCACTGCCTGGCGGATGCTGGTGACGCGCGCGCGGCTGGCGCGGGGCGAAACCGTCCTCATCCACGGCATCGGCGGCGGCGTGGCGCTGGCGGCGCTGGCGATCGCCAACGGTCAGGGCGCGACCGCCATCGTGACCTCGTCGGACGACGGCAAGCTCGAGCGCGCGCGCGAGCTGGGAGCCACCCACACGATCAACTACGGATCTGCGGACGTGGCGCGGGAGGTTCGCGCTCTGACCGGCAAGCGCGGCGTCGACGTCGTCGTCGAGACGGCGGGGCAGGCGACGTGGATGACCTCGTTGAAGTGTGCGGCCAAGGGCGGCAGGATCGTGACGTGCGGCGCCACCACCGGCCCGAACCCGGCGGAGGAGATCCGCCTGGTCTTCTGGAACCAGCTCTCGATCCTCGGCTCCACGATGGGAAGTCGGAGCGACTGGGACGCGATGGTGCGGGCCGTCGCGGAAGCCCAGCTCAGGCCGGTCGTGGACAGCGTGCGCCCACTCGAGCGCGGGCGGGAGGCGTACGAGCGCATGGCGTCGGGCCGCCAGTTCGGCAAGGTCGTGCTCGACGTCCGCGGGGCCGCCGGGGCGCCGGCGCGGCAAGGGGCGAGGTGAGCGAGTCGTCCGGCACCGCCGCGGCGCCCGTCAGCCAGGTCCTCGCGCGTCCGC
>JAKAFI010000284.1 GCA_021818005.1 Acidobacteriota bacterium
CGAAGAACCGCAAGCCGGAACGGACCTCGTACGGGACGTTGCGGCGCGCCAGCTCGACCTCGAGCTCGAGCGAGTGCGAGTGGTTGCGGTAGAGCACCGCGATCTCGGCGAGCGCAACCCCCTCGTCGAGCAGCTCGAGGATGCGCTGCGCCACGAACGCGGCCTGAGACTCGGGCGACGGCGCCGCGCACACGACCGGCGCCTCACCGTCCTCGCGGACCGGGCGCAGGTGCTTGGGGAACTGGCGCGTGTTCGCCGCGATCGAGGCGTTGGCGAGCGCCAGGATCGGCGGCAGCGAGCGGTAGTTCGTCTCCAGCCGGAACGTCGTGCAGTCCGGGTAGCGCTCCGGGAACGAGAGGATGTTGGCGTACTCGGCGCCGCGGAAGGCGTAGATCGACTGCGCGTCGTCGCCGACCACCGTCAGGTTGCGCGCCCCGCCGAGCATCAGGTCGACGATGTCGGCCTGCAGGCGGTTGGTGTCCTGGTACTCGTCGACGAGGACGTGGGTGAAACGGGCGGCGAGCTGGCGGCGCACGTCGTCGTGGCGGCGCAGCAGCAGCAGCCAGTTGAGCAGCAGGTCGTCGTAGTCCATCACAGCGGCGGCGCGCTTGCGCTCGAGGTAGCGGCGGAACACCGCCTGCATCGTCTCGACCTCGGCGGAGAACTGCGGGTAGCGCGCCGCCACGACCTCCTCGAGCGAGCGGCCGGTGTTGATCACGAACGAGTACGCCTCGACGAGCACCGCGGCGCCGGGAAGACGGCGGCCCGGGGAGGCGGGGACCGCGTCGGTGAGCGCCGTGCCCATCAGGTCGCGGGAGTCCTCGCGGTCGAGGATGCCGTAGTTGGACGGGTAGCCGAGGCGGTCGGCGAAACGTCGCAGCAGCCGGTTGCCGACCGAGTGGAACGTGCCGCCGATCACGCGGCCGGCGTCGCGCCCAAGCAGCAGGCCGACCCGCGAGAGCATGTCGCGCGAGGCCCGGTTGGTGAAGGTGAGGAGCAGGATCGCGCCGGGGTCGGCGCCGTCCTCGAGGAGACGGGCGACGCGGTAGACGAGCGTTCGCGTCTTGCCGGATCCGGCTCCGGCGAGCACCAACATCGGGCCGCCCGCGTGCATCACGACCGCGAGCTGCTCCGGATTCAACTCGGCGCCGTAGTCCACGCTGCGCCGCAACCCCTCGGCGGGACGGAGCGCCACCTTACGGGGAGCGGGCTTGTCGGTCACCGGCCGAGGATAGCGCAGGCGGGCAGAGGGGAGTGAAGAGTGAGGAGTAAAAGGGAGACGGAAGAAGGGAGACGGTAGAAGGGAGACGGGAGAGGAAAGACAGGAGAGACCGCGTTCCCTCTGCCTTCTTCCTTCTTCCTTCTTCCTTCTCACCTTCTCCCCACCCTCGCGGGCCGATCGGCGACAGGAAAGCGGCGAGCGGCATCCCACCCATCGGCCTGGCGGCGGTGACACGCGGTCTCAATAAACTCTTGGCGGCGTTGCAGATGAGTGGTTGCCAAAAGCGGCGCGGGACCGTACTATGACCGCGCGCAGCCGTGCGCCGCGACACGCGTGAGGCCGCCTCTGGGGGGCGTTGGGGCGGCAGGCGCAGGCACGCGCTGGAGGCACGCGAGTGTTCACGATCATCACCAAGGAAGAAATCGCGCCCAAGTTCCACCGCTTCGTCGTCCAGGCGCCGGAGATCGCGCGTAAGCACAGACCCGGGCAGTTCGTGATGGTGCTCCCGACCGGGTCGGGCGAACGCATCCCCTTGACGATCGCGGCGTCGGACCCGGGCGCCGGGACGATCACGCTCGTGGTCCAGGAGGTCGGCAAGACGACGATGGGCATGGCGCTGATGGCGGCGGGCGACGGGTTCGTTTCGGTCGTGGGGCCGCTCGGCACACCGACGCACATCGAGAAGTTCGGCACCGTGGTCTGCGTCGGCGGCGGGGCGGGGATCGCGCCGATGCTGCCGATTGCGGGCGGCCTGCGCCGCGCCGGCAACCGCGTGCTCTCGATCCTCGGTGGCCGCACGCAGGAGCTCGTGATCCTGCGCGCCGAGATGGAAGCGGTCTCCGACGAGATCGTCTACACCACCGACGACGGGTCGTTCGGGCGCAAGGGCCTGGTCACGCACGCGCTCGCGGACCTCATCGCCAGCCACGGCAAGCCCGATCTCGTCGTCGCGATCGGGCCGGCGATCATGATGAAGGCGGTGGCGGAGATGACGCGCCCGCTCGCGATCCCGACGCTCGCCTCGCTCAACTCGATCATGGTGGACGGCACCGGGATGTGCGGCGCCTGCCGCATCGCGGTGGACGGCCAGACCAAGTTCGTCTGCGTCGACGGCCCGGAGTTCGACGCCCACAAGGTCGACTTCGACCTGTTGATCAAGCGGCTGCGCATGTACCTCCCGGAGGAACAGGCGGCGCGCGAGAAGTTCCTCGCCGAGCACGCCGCGCACGAGTGCCGGGCGATGGCGGGGGTGTCCCGTGGCTGACGAGATCCGCGGCGTCCCCGAGCTGCCCAAGGCGCAGCGGATGAAGGTGCCGCGCCATCCGATGGCGACGCAGGAACCGCTCGCGCGCATCAAGAACTTTGCCGAGGTGGCGCTCGGCTACTCTCCCGAGTTCGCCATGGAGGAGGCGCAGCGCTGCCTGCAGTGCGCCAACCCGCCGTGCGTCAAGGGGTGTCCGGTCGGGATCGACATCCCGGCGTTCGTCCAGCTCATCCGCGAGGGCGACTTCGAGGGCTCGCTCGCCAAGATCAAGGAGACCAACACCCTGCCCGCGATCTGCGGCCGCGTCTGCCCGCAGGAGGAGCAGTGCGAGGTCGTCTGCGTCATGACCAAGAAGTATCAGCCGGTGGCGATCGGCCGCCTCGAGCGGTTCGTCGCCGACTGGGAGCGCGACCACGGCCTCTCCTCCACGCCACAGCTCGCCCCGCCGAGCGGGCACAAGGTGGCGGTCGTGGGCTCCGGCCCGGCCGGCCTCGCGTGCGCGGCGGAGTTGGCCAGGTTCGGGCACCAGGTGACGATCTTCGAGGCGCTGCACAAGCCGGGCGGCGTGCTCGTGTACGGCATCCCGCAGTTCCGGCTGCCGAAGGAGATCGTGACGTTCGAGATCGAGAATCTCACCCGCATGGGCGTGGAGCTGCGTCCCGACTTCGTCATCGGCAAGACCGCGACCGTGCACGAGCTGTTCGGCGAGTACGGCTACGACGCGGTGTTCCTTGGTACCGGCGCCGGCCTGCCGTACTTCCTCGGGATCCCCGGCGAGAACTACATCGGCGTGCTCTCGGCCAACGAGTTCCTCACCCGGGTCAACCTGATGAAGGCCTACGACTTCCCGCGGATGGACACGCCCGTACGCACCGGCCGCCGGGTCGCGGTCGTGGGCTCGGGGAACGTCGCGATGGACTGCCTGCGCACCGCCAAGCGGCTCGGCGCGGAAGAGGTCATCTGCGTGTACCGCCGCACCCGCAACGAGTCGCCGGCCAGGCGCGAGGAGCTCGAACACGCGGAGGAGGAGGCGATCGACTTCCGCTGGCTCTCAGCTCCGGTCGCGATCCTCGGCAACAACGAGGGGTTCGTCACCGGCCTGCGCATCCAGCGCATGGAGCTGGGCGAGCCCGACGCGTCCGGCCGCCGCCGCCCGGTGCCGATCGAGGGCTCGGAGTACGAGATCGCGATCGACACGATCGTGATCGCGATCGGCCAGGGGCCGAACCCGCTCGCCACGCGCTCGACGCCGGGCCTCGAGCTGAACCGCCACGGCAACATCGTCGCGGACAAGGAGACCATGGCCACGTCGATCCCCGGCGTGTTCGCCGGCGGGGACATCGTGACCGGCGCCGCCACCGTGATCCTGGCGATGGGCGCGGGCAAGCAGGCCGCGCTCGGCATCCACGCCTGGCTCGATCGTCTCGCCAGGGGCGAGGTCGCGAAGCCGGTCCTGGCCGCCGCCACGAGCTGACGCCGGGGCCTCGCCGGCCGTCGCGGCACGGGGTCGCGTCCACGGGCCGGGCGGCGCTTGCTCAAGCTCCGCGCAGACAGTAACATCGCAGGGCAAGGTGTGAACTCGGCCGCGGGGGGTGGATGATGCCGCTGGAAGACCACAAGATCGCGT
>JAKAFI010000285.1 GCA_021818005.1 Acidobacteriota bacterium
TCGCGGTCTACCGCGACAACTGCAAGGGCTCGCAGCCGCTCGCGGCCGCCGGCGAGAAGACGGCCGAGCCGACGTTCCAGCCGGTGCGGCGCAAGCTCCCCGACGAGCGCGTCGCGATCACGCACAAATTCTCCGTCGAGGGGCAGGAGGGGTACGTCACCGTCGGCCTGTACGAGGACGGCAAGCCGGGCGAGCTGTTCATCACGATGGCGAAGGAGGGCTCGACGCTGTCGGGCGTGATGGACGCGTTTGCGACCGCGATCTCGCTCACGCTGCAGTACGGCGTGCCGCTCGAGTTCCTCGTCAACAAGTTTTCGCACGTCCGCTTCGAGCCTGCCGGCTGGACCAACAACCCCCAGATCCCGTACGCAAAGTCGATCATCGATTACATCTTCCGCTGGCTCGCCGCGAAGTTCCTCGCCCCCGAGGACCAGGCGGCCGTCGGCGTGCAGCCGTTGGCCGGCGGCGAGGACGCCGCGCCGGCCCCGTTGCCGCAACCGCGCCAGCCGGCGCTGCCCGGCCTCGACAGCGGCGAGAACGGGCACATGTTCGTCAACCAAGCCGACGCGCCGTCGTGTCCGACGTGCGGCATGGTGATGGTGCGCTCCGGCGCCTGCTACAAGTGCGCCAACTGCGGCACCGTCCACGGCTGCAGCTGACGGCGCCTTCTGCAGATTCACAAACGGCCGGGGCGCTGCCTCGGCCGTTGCGTCATCGGTCGCGGTCGTCACGGCGACGCTTGACATTCAACGGTTCTGCTCATATGCTCACAATATGGCACGCCCTCCGAACCCCCGCCGTGTCGGCCTCGGCTTCGAGACGCGGGTGTTCAAGCCCGCCGGGACGCCGATGCACGGGTTGGCCGTCGTGCGTCTCGACCTCGACGGGCTCGAGGCGCTACGGTTGGCCGACCTCGAAGGGCTCTACCAGGAGGCCGCGGCCGAACGGATGGGCGTGTCGCGCGCCACCTTCGGCCGGATCCTGGCCACGGCGCACGCCCGCGTCGCCGAAGCGCTGCTCGCCGGCAAGGCGCTGCGCATCGGCGGCGGGCCGGTGGTCGAGGGCGAGCCGGACGCGTGGCCGTGCCCGGTCCACGGCGGCGAACGACGGCGCGGCCGCGGCTGCCGCTGCCGCGGCCAGTGGAGCCGCGGCGGACCGATGAACGATGGGAGCGACAGCGGGGGGCTTGCGCCTCCCGAGGGAGGTCACCATGAACAGCAGGAGAAGTGATGCGTGGGGTTGCGGCGGCGGTGGTCGGTATCGGCGCGGCGGGCCACGCGCAGTTGACGCCGCCGAGGTGGGTCGGGGCGGCCGGCGCGGTTGCTGCGGGCGGACCGATGGCGAGGAGGTCCACGGCGCGGGTTGGGACGGTGTCCCGCGGGGCGGTGGCCGCGGCCGCTGCTGGGGTGGTGGCTACGGTGCACCGACGCCGGAGGCGAGAGGCGCCGCCGAGGCCGACCGTTGGCGGTTGGTCGAGGAATTGCGCCGCCGAGTCGAGGCGCTGGAGGGACGGCCGCAGGGCGAGCCAACGACCCGCGACGTCTCACCGACTCCTGAGGCGCGGTAGGAACGGCGAGGGAAGGACGAGTTGAGCAGCCAAGGACACGGAGGCCGGGAGGGAAGGCCGACGCGGCTGACGCCCTCCCGGGTGTACGGCCCGGTGCCCAGCCGGCGGCTGGCCCGCAGTCTGGGCGTCGATCTGGTGCCGTTCAAGACCTGTCCCTACAACTGCGTCTACTGCCAGCTCGGGCCCACGACGCGCCATACATCCGAACGCGCTCCCTTCTTCCCGGTTGCAGCGGTCACTGCGGAGGTGCTGGAGCGAGCGTCGGCGTCCCGGCCGGACGTCATCACCCTGGCGGGGTCGGGAGAACCAACTCTTTTCGCTGGTCTGGGCGATCTGATCGAGGGAATCAAAGCGGCCAGCGACGTGCCCGTGGCGTTGCTGACCAACGGCGCGCTCTTTCGCGATCCCGAGGTTCGCCGGGAAGCGGCGCTTGCGGACTTTGTGCTCCCCAGCCTCGACGCGGGCGACGACGCGTTCTTCCAGTGGGTCAACCGGCCCGTCGAGGGGCTCACCCTGGACGAAGTGACCGACGGCCTGGTGCGCTTTCGGGACGCGTATCGAGGACGCATCTGGCTCGAGGTCATGGTCCTGCAGGGCTACACCGAGTTGCCGCAGCATCTGCGCGCCATCGCGGCGCGGGCGCGGCGCATCCGGCCCGACGCGGTTCAGCTCAACACCCCGGTCCGTCCCGCCGTCTTTGGCTTCGTGCGATCCGTGCCCGAAGAGCGGCTGGCATCGTTCTGCAACCTCTTCGAGCCCAGAGCGGAGGTCATCGCCGAGGCGCAAGGCGCGATTGAGAACGCGCCCTTTGCCCGCGCGGACGCCGAGAGAATCCTTGCGCTCCTGAGTCGCCGCCCGTGCACGCTGGAGGACGTGTGCACCGGCCTCGCCACCGTAGCGCCCGGCACGCTCAAGGTCCTTGAGGCGCTGCTGCGGGAGGGGCGGGTGAGCGAACGTTTGCGGGCTGGCCGAATCTTCTACCAGGTGAAGCGACACGGCGGATCGGGCGCCGCTCGGAGCACCGCGCCGTGAGCCTGCGTCCGATCCTTGCCGACTCGCTGATGATCACGGGCTTCGTCTTCGTGATGATGGTGCTGGTGGAGTACGCGCAGGTGACAACCGCCGGCGTGCTCGGCCGCTGGTTGCAGCGGGGCGGCGTCTTCCGCACCGCGGCGGTCGCGCTGGTGGGCACCGCGCCCGGCTGCCTCGGCGCGTTCACCGACGTCACGCTGTACACGCATGGCCTGATCAGCTTCGGGGCGCTCGCCGGTGCGATGATCGCCTCCTCTGGCGACGAGGCGTTCGTCATGCTCGCCATGTTTCCGGAGCGCGCCCTCCTCCTCTTCGCCATCCTCTTCGCCTACGGCCTGCTCGTCGCCCTCCTGGTCGACCGCGTCGGCGGGGTCCGTCTCTACCGCGGTCGCAGCTGCCCCGACGGGATCGAGCTCCACGCCGGCGAGCTGCCGCACGGCCACGGCCTGGTGTGGCGCCGCTCGTTCACCGAGCTGAGCGCGCGGCGCGGCGGCCTGGCGGTCGCGCTGGCGCTGTTCATCGCCGCCGTGGCGCTCGGCTGGGTCGGGCCGGAGCGCTGGGACTGGGTGCGCGTGACGCTGCTCGTCGCCACCGTCCTCGCTCTCGCCGTGACGGTCGTCGTCCCCGAGCACTTCCTCGTCGAGCACCTCTGGGCTCACGTCGCGAAGCGCCATGTGCCGCGCATCTTCGCCTGGGTGCTCGGGGTGCTGCTGGCGCTCGCCTGGCTGCAGGCCGCGGAGGTGCCGCTGGCGAGCTGGATCAAGGGGCACCCGGCGTGGGCGCTGCTCGCCGCGGTGCTCATCGGGGTGATCCCGGAGTCCGGACCGCACCTGGTGTTCGTGACGCTCTTCGCCCAGGGGGCGCTGCCGTTCTCGGTGCTGGTCGCCTCGTCGGTGGTGCAGGACGGGCACGGGATGCTGCCGCTGCTCGCCGAGTCGCCGGCCGAGTTCCTCCGGGTCAAAGCCGTGAACATCCTCGCCGGTCTTGGGCTGGGAGGGGCGCTGATGGCGGTGGGGTGGTGAGAGGTGCTGCGCGGTGATGCCAGACCGATCCGCGGAGCGGGCGCGACCAAGAGGTCACGGTGCGCGTCCAGGCCCGTGGCGCAATGAACGAGCCGTGTGCCGGTACCAGAAGGAGTGCAACGATGCTCAAGATCGCGGTTCCAACGTACGGCGGAGTGTTCTCAACCCATTTCGGCGGTGCCGACCGCTTTGCCATCTTCGAGGTCGACGATCAGGCCGGGACGATCGTGTCCGTGACCAGCGCGGCGCCGCCGCCGCACGAGCAGGGGAGCTTCCCGACGTGGCTGAAGGAGCAGGGGTGTCACGTGATCCTGGCGGGAGGGATGGGGCCGCGGGCGATCCAGATGCTGGAGGGGTTCGGCATCCAGACCGTGGTCGGAATTCAGGGCGGCGGCGAGCCGGGAGCGGTGGTCAAGGAGTTCATCGCCGGCCGCCTGGTGGCGTCCGGCCAATCGTGCCACGACCAGGGGCTCCACCACGATT
>JAKAFI010000286.1 GCA_021818005.1 Acidobacteriota bacterium
CGGCTCGACCGCAACCGGGGCAAGGGTGCGGCCGTCCGCACGGGGCTCGCGGCGAGCCGGGGCGAGCGGGTCCTGATCTCGGACGCCGACCTCGCGACCCCGATCGAGGAGGTCGAACGGCTGCTGGCGAGCGCCGTCGACGTCGCGGTCGGGTCCCGCGGCGTGCGCCGCGAGCTGATCGTCGAGCGCCAGCCGCTTACGCGTGACACGATGGGGCGGATCTTCAACCTCGTCCTGCGCACCCTGCGCCTCACGCGCCTGCGGGACACGCAGTGCGGGTTCAAGCTGATCGAGGGATCGCTGGCCCGGCGGCTCGCCGCCGAGCTTCGCCTCGACGGGTTCGCGTTCGACGTCGAACTGCTGGCCCGCTCCGCCCGCGCCGGCGCGACGATCGCCGAGGTGCCGGTGCTCTGGCGCCACGTCGAGGCGTCGCGCGTGCGCCCGCTCCGCCACGGCGGCCAGATGCTCCGGGACGTTCTCCGTCTGCGGATCTGGCTCTGCCTCGGGCGCTGAGCGCCGCTCCCGGCGCCCGCGGGCTCGCCTGTTCCTAGCTAGCGCTGGGCGGCGATCGCCGCCACCGCCGTGATCGCCCCTTCGATGTCGTCCTCGGCGTTGAGCGGGCCGACCGAGAAGCGAACGGTGCCGTGCGCCTCGGTCCCCATCTGGCGGTGGATGAGGGGCGCGCACTGCAGGCCGGTCCGCGCGGCGACGTTGTGTTCGACGTCGAGGATCGTCCCGATCTCGGCCGGGTCGCGCCCGGCCAGCGTGAACGAGAGGACCGGAAGCCGGTCCTCAAGCCGGGTGGTGCCGTGCAGGGTGACGCCGTCGATCTCTTCCAGCCCGCCTTGCAGGCGGGCGAAGAGCGCCATCTCGTGGCGGTAGATCGCATCGAGGCCGCGCGCGGCGATGTACTCCTGCCCGAAGCGCAGCCCGGCGATGCCGAGGACGTTCCCGGTGCCGGCCTCGAGGCGGTAGGGGTACTCGTCGAGGTGGTACGGGTGGATCGAGTTGACGCCAGTGCCGCCGAAGCGCGTGGGCCGGATCTCGACCCCGTCCCCGATACACAGCCCGCCGATCCCGGTCGGCGCGAGCAGCGACTTGTGGCCGGTGAACGCCACGACGTCGATGCACATCGACCGCATGTCGATCGGGACGACGCCCGCCGTCTGCGCCGTGTCGACCGCGAACGTCACGCCGCGGGCGCGGCACAACCGCCCGATCTCGCCCACCGGCTGGATCGTGCCGATCACGTTCGAGCCGTGGTTGACGACGACCAGCCGGGTATTTGGTCGTATCCGGGCCGCGACCGCCCGCGGGTCCACCCGCCCGCCCGCGTCGACCGGGACGAAGTCCACCTCGACCCCGCGGTCGCGCGCCATGTGGTTGAGCGGGCGGATCACCGAGTTGTGCTCGATCGTCGTCGAGACCGCGTGGTCGCCCTCGTCGAGCACCCCCTGGATCAGCAGGTTGAGGGCGTCGGTCGCGTTGGCGGCGAACACGAGGCGGTTCGGGTCGGAGCCGCCGAAGAAAGAGGTCAGCGTCCTGCGGGTCTCGACCACGAGATCGCCGGCGAGCAGGCAGAGGTCGTAACCGGAACGGCCCGGGTTGACGCCGAACCGGGTGTACGCCTCGAACGTCCGCTGCAGCACCGCTTCCGGCTTGGGGAATGTGGTGGCGGCGTTGTCGAGGTAGATGATCGTCCCGGCGTCGAAAGGCAGGTTGGTGTCCATCGGGGTCCCCTGGGATGAGGCGTCTGTGGCTTCGGATCGTCCGGCCGCAGGGGATCGTACCACGCCGGGTGCTTCGCCGGCACGAGCGGCGTCGGCGCCCGCCGGGACGGCGTGGCCTGCGCCTGGCATAATCGCCGGCGATGGGCCGGGGGCGTCCTCTTGCGGCGGTGCTGCTCGTCCTAGCGGGCGTGCGGCCGTCGGCGACGCGGGCGGCCGAGCCTCCGGACGTCTCACTCGACCCGGCGCGGGTGGCGTGGCGGGCGCTGTACTACACCGCACACAAGATGGGGATCTCCGCCTCGATCGCGGTACGGATGGGCGGCCCGGGCGTGCCAGCGGGTCGCTCGGGAGGCGACGAGGCGGCCGTCGCGGGCGATGGCATCGTCCTCGAAAGCACGACCCACCTCCCCGGGCGGGTGTTCCTCGCGCGCGAGGAGGTCGATCCGGTGCGGACGCGCGCCCTCAGCATCGTGGACACCGAGACCGGTGCGAAGGACCACCGCAAGACCTACACCCTGACCGCGCGCGGCTTCTTCCTCGACCTCCTCGAGCCGGCGTCGCACGCCCAGGCCGCGGGGCCGCCCGAGCGCTGGACGCAAGCGACCCGGTCGTTCACCGGGTACCCGCGCGCGCTCCCCCCGGGGACGCCGATCACCGGCCCGATCGGGCTCCTCTATGCGATGTCGGCGGCGCCGCTCGCGGCGCCCGGCGACGCCTTCACGGTCCACGTCCTCGTGCAGACGAACGTCGAGCGGGTGACCGTGCGGGTCGAGCGCGTCGAGACGGTCGCGCTCGACTTCCGAGAGACCTCCGGCGGGGTCGAGCGCGAGGTCGTCGGTCCGGTCCCGGCGCTGCGGCTCGTGGTGCGCAGCCAGCCCGTCGACCCGGCGGCCACCAGCGCGTTCCGCATCTTCGGCCTCGGGGGCGACGTCGCACTCCTCTGGGACCCGGCGCGGCACCTGCCGGTGGAGATCACCGGGAGCGTCAAGATCCTCGGCCGTGTCAAGGTCCACCTCGCCTCGGCCACGATGCGGTGAGCGGCCCGCAGGAGGAGGCGCGGTCGCCGCGGGCTACTCGAGTTGGACCTTGACCCCGCCGGTGAGGCGGGCGGTCAGGTTGTACACGGCCGCGAGCACCGCGCCGAGGACGAACCCGCCGACCGCGTAGACGACCGGCACCGCGATCAGCGCGGCCACGCCGGCGAGCGGACCGAACGGAAACGGGACCGGGTTCCGCAACCCGGCCAGCGAGACGACCGCGATCGCGATCCCGGCGAGGACGCCGAGCAGGCCGTGGAGGACGGCGCTCACTGCGGCCGTGGAGAGGATCCCAAGACGGCGCACGCGCCAGTACACCGCCGCCGTCGCGACGCCTTCGTCCGCCGCCGGGACGGTCTCGGCGGGAGCCACAGGGAGCGCGGGCGGCGTGGGTGCCGGCGAAGCCTCCGGGAACACCGTGCCCGGTGTCTCCGCCGGCGCGACCGGTGCTTCCGTCGCCGCGGCCGGTGCCGGCGGCGGGGCGTCGAGCGTGAGCGGATGACCGCACCCCGGGCACTTCAGCTCGCGCCCCAGGTAGCGGTCGGGAATCGTATGCGTGCGACCGCAGCCCGCACAGGTGGTGGTGATCGCCGTCATCGCGCCCCCTCGCTCCGCGCGATCGCCGCCGGTGGCCGACCGGGGAGCGTATCCATCGTAAACCAGCTCACCCACCCTCCCGGCACTCCGGAGCGGCCGGAAGCGTACAATCGACGGCGATGGGGATCGGGAACCTGATCGTCGTCGTCATCTTCAGCCTGGTGGGCCTGGCGGCGTTCACCTACGGCAAGAAGAACGGCGAGGCGCGGCCGATGGTGATCGGTGCGGCGCTGATGGCGTACGGCTACGTGGTGTCCAACGTGTGGGTGTCGCTGCTGATCGGCGGCGTCCTCACGGCACTCATCTTCCTGTAGACCCACCAACCCGCCCGGCGCCCGGCCGTTGGGCGGGCAGGCGAGACAAGGCAAAGGGGCAAGAGGAAACGGACGACGGCCCGGCCGTGCCGCACCGGGGCCTGTAGCCGGTCAGCGACGAGCCTCGACGCTTGCCTTCTCGAACCACAAACCACGACCCACGATCCACGGTCTCTCGTCGGACCACGGACCACGGACCACGGATTACGGACCACGGACCACGGACCACGGATTACGGACCACGGACCACGGACCACGGATTACGGACCACGGACCACGGTCCACGGTCCACGGCCTTGTCCCGGACCCCGGACCCCTGCTTCTACGCCTGACCGTACAGCGGGAACGCCTTGGTCAGCGCCTCGACCTCGGTCTTGACCTGCGCCCACACCGCCTCGTCCTCGCTGCGCAGCGTGCGGT
>JAKAFI010000287.1 GCA_021818005.1 Acidobacteriota bacterium
GCAGGCAGCGCTCGGGCACGCCGGCGAGGCCGCGAGCGGCCGCCAGCGCGAGCTCGAGGTTGCGTCCGCCGCAACCCCCGCCGCGCACCCGCACCGTGGTCTCGCCGGCGAGCAGGAGCGCGGTGGCCTCGCCCGACGCGAGGCTCGCGGCCAACGCCGCCAGCGCCTCACCGACCCGGCGCGCCTCGCCGTGCAGCGTGCGCGTCAGCTCGCACGGCCGCACCCCCGCCGCCCGGGCCGTCGCGGCCGCGGCGGCGAGCGCGTCGGCGTTCGAACCGAGCAGGCGCGTCTCGACGCGGGCGAGGCGCGGGTCGCCGGGTTTCGGCGACTCCGGTCGCTCGCCGCGCGCTCCCGCCGCGAGGACGCGGTGCACCCGCGGCACGGCGCCCGCGACGCCGGCGCGCTCGAGGGTGGCGAGCGCCTCGGCGAAGGTGGTGGGGTCGGCTACGGTGGGTCCGGACGCAACCGCGGCCAGGTCGTCGCCGGGCACGTCCGAGAGGACGAGCGCCAGCAGGCGAGCGGGCGTGGCGGCTGCGAGGCGGCCGCCCGCGGCGGCGAACAGGTGCGTGCGCACGGTGTTGAGCGCCCGGATCGGCAACCCGGCCGTGAGCAACGCGCGGGTCAATTCGGCCGCCTCGTCGAGCTCCACCCCCGGCAGCGGTTCGGCGAGCAGCGCCGAGCCGCCGCCGGAGACGAGGGCGACCACCGCGTCGTCGGGCGCGGTCGCGGCGAGCGCCGCGAGCAGCTCGCGCGCGGCGGCGGCGCCGCGCGCGTCCGGTACCGGGTGGGCGGCGAACCGCGTGGCCCGCGCCACGGCCGCCGGGGTCGGCGCGCCGTCGGGCGCGAGGACGAACACCGAGTCGGGTGCCCGCCGGCAGCGGCGCAGGAACGCGGCCGCCAGGCCGGGCGCCGCCTTGCCGAGCGCGACGAGGTGCAGCCGGCCGCGCGGGTGCAGGCGTCGGCCGCCGAACTCGATCCCGCCGGGCGTGAAGCCGACCCGATCGATCAGCGCGTCGGGGCCGACCGCCGACACCGCGGCGGCGAACATCGAGCGGGCGAGGTCGGCAAGGGGCGTCACGGAGTCGCGGGTAGAATAGCGCGTCGCGGCGGCGCGGGAGGCAACCTCGGATGGGAGCGGCCGGTTCGCCACAGGCGGTGCTGTTCGACGTCGGCGGCACGTTGATCGAGTGCCGGCCCGGCGCTGCTCAGGTGTACGCCGGCGCGCTCTCGCGCTGGGGCGCGCCGGTGTCGGCCGCCGCGGTCGCACCGGTGTTCGCCGAGGTCTGGGGCGAGCTCACGCAGGCCCACCCGCGCGGGCTGGACCGCTACCACCAGGTCAAGGGGAGCGAGCGCGAGTGGTGGGGCGAGTTCCTTCGCCGGGTGCTGGCGCGGCTCGGCCACCCGGCGCCGTGGGAGCCGGTGCTCGACGAGCTGATGGAGGAGTTCGCGCGGCCGGAGCTCTGGCACGTCTTCCCCGAGGTGGGCGAGGTGCTCGACCGCCTCGCCTCGCGCGGGATCCGACTCGGAGTGGTCTCGAACTGGGACTCCCGCCTCCCGGCGCTGCTCGAGCGGCTCGGCCTCGCCGGGTACTTCCAGGCCGTGCTGGTCTCCGCGCTCGAGCGGGTTGAGAAGCCGGGGCCGGAGATCTTCCGGCGCGCCGCCGAGCGGCTGGGCCTCGACGCGGCGCGCTGCACGCACGTCGGCGACTCGCCGCTCGACGACGTCCGCGGCGCCGAGAGCGCCGGCATGCGCGCGGTGCTCGTGGATCGCGGCGACCGCTTCGGCGACACGTACGTGAAGGTCCGTGACCTGCGGGGGTTGTATGAGCTCTTCGGCTGAGGCGCGGCCTCTGGTCGCGGTCGTGATGGCGGGCGGGGCGGGGACGCGGTTCTGGCCGCTGTCGCGTTGCTGCCGGCCCAAACAGCTGCTTCCGTTCGCCGGCGGGCGCTCGCTCCTCGCCGCGGCGGTCGAGCGCCTGGCGCCGCTGGTGCCGCCGGAGCGCACGCTCGTGGTGACGTCGGCGCTGGTCGCCGACGCGGTGCGCGAGGAGTTGGCGGGGCTCCCGCGAGAGAACGTCCTCGCCGAACCGGCCGGGCGCGACACCGCGGCGTGCGTCGGCTGGGTGGCGTGGCGGCTGGCGCGCAGCTCGCCCGGATCGGTCATGATCGTCGTACCGGCCGACCACGTGATCCCCGACGGCGCGGCGCTGCGCTCGGCGCTGGCGGCAGCGGCGGCGACCGCGGTGGCGCGCGGAGGTCTGGTGACGGTGGGGTTGCGCGCCGCCCGGCCCGAGACCGGCTTCGGCTACCTCGAGCTCGGGGAGGCGGCCGGCGGCGCCGGCGGGCACGAGGTATTCGCGGTGCGGCGGTTCGTCGAGAAGCCCGACCGCGCCCGCGCCGAGGCGTTCGTGGCCGCCGGCAACTTCCGCTGGAACTCGGGGATGTTCGCCTGGACGGTGGCCGCGATCGAGGCCGCGATCCGCGCCCACCTCCCCGATCTCGCCGCCGCCCTCGACGCGATGGCGGCGGACGCGGCCGCACTCGGGGAGGCCGAGGCGCTGGCCCGGCACTACCCGCAGCTGCCGCGGGTCTCGGTGGACTTCGGCGTCATGGAGAAGGCGTCGCCGGTGTGGGCGGTGACGGCGGACCTCTCGTGGTCCGACGTGGGGTCGTGGCTCGGGCTGGCCGAGCTCCTGCCGGAGCAGCCGGCCGGGGTGACGATGGGCGACGTCGTCGCGCTCGACAGCGAGCGCTGCGTGCTGGTCTCCGACGGCCCGCTGGTGGCCGCGCTCGGCGTCCGCGACCTCGTCGTCGTCGCGACGCGCGACGCCGTACTGGTCGTCCCGAGCGACCAGGTGCAGCGGGTCAAGGAGCTGGTCGAGGCGTTGCGCGCCCGCGGCCGGGACGAGCTGCTCTGAAGCGGGTGGCCCCGCGCGAGTTGACGGTGATCGGCGATCTCTCTACCCTCGATCGACGCCCGGGTGCGCGGGATCTCACGCTCGTGGACGAGGCGGCGAGAGGAGTCCGATGATGCGGCGTGCCGCCGCGCTGGCGACCGTGCTGGTCGCCTGCGCATGCAACTCACCGCTGCGGATCGGGGTCGTGATCCCCGAGACCGGGGAGGCCGCGGTGTACGGCGCCTCGGTCAAGAGCGGGGTGAAGCTCGGGTTCGATCGGGCGCAGGCCGCCGGCACGGCGCCGCGGGGGTTGGAGGTGCTCTACCGCGACTCCGGGTCGGACCCGGTACGGGCGGCGAGCGCGGCGGCGGCGCTGTTCGACGTGGGCGCGGTGCTGGTCATCGGCGGCGTCACCTCGGCCGAGGCCAAGGTCATGATCCCGGTGGCGGAGCGCGCCGAACGCGTCCTGCTCTCCCCGTCCGCCTCCGCCCCGGAGCTTGCCGGCCGCAGCTCGTTCTTCTTCCGCGTCTACCCTTCGGACGAGCTCGAGGGCGTCAAGGCGGCCGACTTCCTCACCCTCGTGCGCGGCGCGCGGACGGTGCTGGTGCTGCAGGAGGACAACGACTACACCCGCGGCCTGCTGCCGGTGTTCGTGGGCGAGCTCACGAGCCACGGCGGGAGGGTGACCGACTCGATCCGCTTCGATGAGGCCGGCTGGCACGCCGAGGTGCGCGAGGCGCTCGCCCGGCGCCCCCCGGACGCGGCGTACGTGTGCGGCTACGGGGAGGCGATCCTGGCGGGCGTGCGGCTGCTGCGCAGCCTCGGCTACCGCGGCACGATCTGCACCACCTCCGCCTTCTCCGCGGTGCCGCTGCTGACGCGCGCAGCCTCGCTGGCGGAGGGCGTGTTCTTCCCGCTCGCCAGCTTCGACGTGCGCTCGCAGGCGGAGCCGGTGCGGTCGTTCGTGCGCGCCTACACGGCGACCTACAACCTCGAGCCCGACATCTACGCGGCCCACGGCTACGACGCCGCGCTCGCCGCGTTGGCCGCCCTCTCCGGGCTGCGCGAGCCGACAGGCCGGGAGGTCGCGCGCCGCCTCCACGCCCTCGTCGGCGTGGTCGGCGTCACCGGTCCGATCGTCTTCGACGCCGAAGGCGACATCGTGCACCGGCTGCACGACTGCTGGA
>JAKAFI010000288.1 GCA_021818005.1 Acidobacteriota bacterium
CCTTGATCCCGCCGACCGGCAGCACCTCGCCGCGCAGCGTGATCTCGCCGGTCATCGCGAGGTCGTGGCGGATCGGCTTGCCGATCGCGGTCGAGGCGAGCGCGCACAGCATCGTGACGCCGGCCGAAGGGCCGTCCTTGGGGATGGCGCCTGCCGGCACGTGGACGTGGAACGAGTGGTCGTCGAAGAACGCGGGCGCGATGCCGAGCGTGGCGGCGTTGGCCCGCAGGTAGGAGAGCGCTGCCTGCGCCGATTCCTTCATCACGTCACCGAGGTGCCCCGTGAGCCGCAGCTCGCCCTTGCCGGGCAGCGCCAGCGCCTCGACGTGGAGGATGTCACCCCCCACCGGAGTCCAGGCGAGGCCGGTGGCGACGCCGACGCGGTCGTACAGCCGCTGCTCGTCGGGGAGAAACCTGACCGGGCCGAGGAGCCGCTCGGCGGCCTTCGGCGTCACGGTGACGCGCGCCGTGGCCCCTTCGGCCATGCCCACCGCGACCTTGCGGCAGACCGAGCCGATCTCGCGCTCGAGGTTGCGCAGGCCGGCCTCGCGGGTGTAGCGGTCGATCATGAACCGCAGCCCGGCGTCGAAGAAACGCACCTGACCGGGTTGCAGGCCGTTCTCGGCGAGTTGCTTGGGGATCAGGTGCCGGCGGGCGATCTGCACCTTCTCGTCCTCGGTGTACCCCGACAGCGCGATGACCTCCATCCGGTCGAGGAACGCCGGTTGGATCGTCTCGGTGACGTTGGCTGTGGCGATGAACAGGACCTTCGAGAGGTCGTAGGCGACGTCGAGGTAGTGGTCGCGGAAGGAGAAGTTCTGCTCCGGGTCGAGGACCTCGAGCAACGCGGCGGAGGGATCGCCGCGGTAGTCGGCGCCGATCTTGTCGATCTCGTCGAGCATGAACACCGGGTTGGACGTCCCGGCCTGGTTGATCCCCTGGATGATGCGGCCTGGGAGCGCGCCGACGTAGGTGCGGCGGTGGCCGCGGATCTCGGCCTCGTCGTGCACGCCGCCGAGCGAGATGCGGATGAACTTGCGCTCGAGGGCGCGCGCCACCGAGCGGCCGAGCGAGGTCTTGCCAACGCCCGGGGGACCGACGAAGCAGAGGATCGGGCCCTTGCTGTCGGCCTTGAGCTTGCGCACGGCGAGGAACTCGACGATGCGCTGCTTGACCTTCTCGAGGTCGTAATGGTCGGCGTCGAGCACGGTGCGGGCGTGCGCGAGGTCGAGGTTGTCGCTCGACTGGGCCTTCCAGGGGAGCCCGGTGAGCCAGTCGAGGTAGGTGCGGATCACGGACGCTTCGGCCGAGTCGGGGTGAGTGCTGCGCAGGCGCTTGAGCTGCTTCTCGGCCTCGCCGCGCGCCTCGTCGGGGAGCCCGCGCGTCTCGATCTGGTCGCGGTAGCGCTGCACCTCTTGGTCGACGTCGTCGGTGTCCCCGAGCTCCTTCTGGATCTGCTTGAGCTGCTGCCGCAGCAGGTACTCCCGCTGCGACTTGTCGAGCTCGCCCTGCACCTGCGAGCTGATCTGCCGCTGCACCTGCAACAGCGCGATCTCGTGCTCGAGGTACTCGTTGACGGTGCGCAGGCGGTCCTTGACCGCCACCGCCTCGAGCGTCTTCTGCGCTTCCTCGGGCTTGAGCTCGAGGTTGGAAGCGACCAGATCGGCAAGGCGGGCGCCGTCCTCGAGCGAGGTCGCGATCAGCATGACCTCGGGCGAGACGGTCTTGCCCAGCTCCACCGCCTTCTCGAGGTTGCCGCGGACGGTGCGGACGAACGCTTCGAGTTCGAGGTCGCCGGCGGTGGTGGCCGGCTCCTCGATACGCGTGATCTTGGCGCGCAGGTACGGTTCCTCCTGCAGGAAGTACTCGACGCGGGCGCGGGCGAGGCCCTGCACCAAGATCCTGATGCGGTTGTCCGGGAGCTTGATCATCCGCACGATGCCGGCGACGGTGCCGACCTGATAGAGCTCGCTGGCGGGCGGGTTCTCGTCGTTGGGGTTGCGCTGGGCGAGGAGGAGCAGGAGCCGGTTCTCGGCCAGCGCCTGGTCGACGGCGGCCACCGAGCGGTCACGCCCGATCGACAGCGGCACCATGACGAACGGGAACAGGACCGAGTCCTTGAGCGCCATCGCCGGCAGCACGTCCGGGATCGATACGGCCTCGTCTCGGGTCTCCAGGATGCCTTCCTTCGACTCGCTCATGGCTCCTCTGTGGTCACGGTGATGGTGTGCGGCAGGTCGCGTCGCTCGGCGACCTTCGGCAGCGAGATCTCGAGCACGCCGGCGCGCAGCACGGCCGTGCTCGCGTCCGGGCGGACCGGTCCGGGCAGGAGCACCTCGACCGCGAACGCGCCGAACCCGCGCTCCATCCGGTGGCAGCGCCGCTGCGGCGCGGGGGCGCACTCCGAGAGCTTGCGCCCGGAGATCCGCAGCTCGCGCTGGCGCAGCGTCACGGCGAGCTCGTCATGCGGGACGCCGGGCACGTTGATCCGCACGGCGTACCGCTCCTCGCTTTCGATCAGGTCGACCGCCGGAGAGAACCCGGTCTCGACCGCGCTCGAAGGCACGGCGAGCAGCCGTAGGAGTTCGTCGAGGTGACGCTGGATCGCCTCGATCTCGATGCCCGAGGAGAGCCGCCGCCTCACGCCCCGACCTCGCGTTCCAGGCGCAGGCGCTCGAGCTCCGCGAGGAACTGCTCGATGTCCTCGAAGCGCCGGTAGACGCTCGCGAAGCGGACGTACGCGATCTGATCGAGGTCGCGCAGGCGCCGCATCAAGATCTGGCCGATCTCGTCGGAGCGGATCTCGCGGTCGTCCTTGCGCCCGAGCGCGGCCTCGACGGCGTCGGCCATCGCCTCGAGCTGGCGGGAGGTGACGGGGCGCTTCTCGCAGGCACGCACCAGGCCGCCGAGCACCTTGGCGCGGTCGTACGGCTCGCGCTGCCCGTCGCGCTTGACCACCAGCGCCGGCACCTCCTCGATCCGCTCGTAGGTCGTGTACCGCCTCTGGCAGGAGAGGCACTCCCGGCGGCGCCGCACCTGGTTGCCCTCGCCGAGTTCGCGCGAGTCCACCACGCGGTCCTCCGCGTGGCCGCAGTACGGGCAGCGCATCCTAACCGGCCTCCGCGTCCGGGGCGGCCGCCGCGCCGAGGGCGCGGGCGCGCCCGAGCGACAGCCCGACCACCCCGAGGTAGGCGAGGCCGAGCACGGTGATCGGGAAGAAGCAGATCGCGTGGTGGACGAGCGCGAACGCCGTCGCGGTCGGCACGCCGACGCTCATGAGCTGGGTCAGGCCGAACCGGATCGCCCAGTGGAAGCCGCCGACGCCGGCGGGCGCCGGCACTGCGAGCCCGATGACCGAGACCGCGACGACGACAAACGCCTCGCCGAAGCTCATCGGGAAGCCGAAGGCGCGCGCGAGCAGCACGACCTGCCAGCCGATGGCGACCCACAGGCCGAGGCTCCACAGCGCGATCTCGCCGAGTCGGCGCGGGCTGCGCAGCACCTCGAGCCCATCGAGCACATGGTGGAGGAAGCTCGCCACGCGTGTCCGGAACCGCTCGGGGGCCCACGACGCGACGCGGCGCACAGTGGCTTCCCGCCGCCGGAGCAGGAACCACACCAGGACCACGGCGGCCGCCAACCCGGCGGTGGTGACCACCGCAGTGTCACGGAGCAGCCCCAGGTTCTTCGGGTTGAGCCCGTTCCGGGCGGACACCACGCCGAAACCGAAGAGGAGCAGGACCGTCGCGCCGTCGAGCAGCCGCTCGGTGAGGATCGAGGCTAGCGTCGCGGCGGCCGGCAGGCCGGTCCTCGCCGAGAGCAGCAGCGGGCGCACGATCTCGCCGGCGCGCAGCGGCAGCACCGTGGAGGTCGCGAACCCCGCCGCGGTGCAGCCGAGCAGGTTGCCGGTGCCGACGCGGCCGACCGGGCGCAGGATCAACCCCCAGCGCAGGGCGCGCAGGGCGTAGGTGAGCAGGGCGACGCCGAGCGACGCCAGCATCCAGCCGACCTTGAGGTGCGCCAGAGCCTGGCCCACCTCGGCCAGCGGCGCCGTCCACAGGA
>JAKAFI010000289.1 GCA_021818005.1 Acidobacteriota bacterium
CCGTCGCGGCGGGCCGGGCGGCGGCGCGGCAGCGGCGCCGCTGGGCCCGGGTCGGGTGGGTCGCCGCCGGCCTCGCGGCGGTGTTCACGGTCGCGATCACGGTGCGCGGCGCGCTCGAGGCGGTTCACGAGGCGCGCCTCGCGCGCGAGACGCAGGCGCTGGTCGCGCAGTCGCAACGGCTCGAGCGGGCGCTGCGCGGCTCCGAACGGCGCGGCGCGGTGATGAGCGGCCGCACCGCCGGGGCGGTGGCGCAGCTCGAGGACCGGATCGCGGTGATCGACGGCCAGCTGCAGCGCAGCTCGAGCTCCCGCGGGCCGTCGCCGGAGACCGTCGGCCTGTGGCAGGAGCGCGTGCGCCTCCTCGGGGCGCTGGTCAGCGTCGAGGGCTCCGGCGAGACCTACGTCGGGTTGTGAGCGAAGGGGGCAAGGAAACCATGCACAAGCGGACATCGTTCGGGGTGATCGTGATGCTGGCCGCGGCCGCCGCCGCGTTGGCCGTCCCGGCCGGCGCCGGGACCCCGGCCGGAGACAACGCCGAGAAGGAGAAGCAGCGCCGCGAGGCGGAGGCGCAACTGGCGCAGGCGGAGCGGCAGATGCGCGACGCCGAGCAGCAGATGCGCAACGCGGAGGAGCGGATGCGCGCCGCCGCGCGCCAGCTCGCCGAGACCAGCGCGGGGATGGCGATGGAGCGGGTGGAGCGCAAGGTGGTCATGTTCGGCGACCACGCCCGCCTCGGCATCGTCCTCCGGCACGGCAAGGACGCCGCGACCGACCAGGTCGGCGCCGTGGTCGATGCGCTCACCCCGGGCGGACCGGCCGAGCAGGCCGGGCTGCGCCCCGGTGACGTGATCCTCAAGTTCAACGGCACCTCGCTCGCCACCGGAGCGACCGACGCGGGGCCGGAGGAGTCGCGGCCGACCGCGCGGCTACTCGAGCTGGCGGGCTCGCTCAAGGACGGGCAGACGGTGACCCTGGAGGTCCGGCGCGGCGGGGCGACGCGCACCGTGACCGTGACGGCGCGACGGGACGGCGGGCACATGCGGGTGATCGAGGTCCCAGCCGGGCCGGGAGGGCCGCGCCGGATCGAGATCCCCGACGTGCCCGACATGCCGGAGATCGACGTCGAGTCCATGCTCGGCCGATCCTGGCGCGACGTCGACCTCGTCGCCCTCAACCCCGATCTTGGTCAGTACTTCGGCAGCAGCGACGGGATCCTCGTCGTGCGCGCGCCGAAGGACGACGCCCTGCGGCTGCAGGGCGGCGACGTGATCCTCAAGATCGGCGACCGGACGCCGGCGACGCCGGCGCAGGCGATGCGCATCCTGCGCTCGTACGACCCGGGGGACAGCGTCGCGCTGCAGGTCCTGCGCAAGCACGCCAAGCTCGCCCTCGAGGTGCGGATACCGGCGCCGCACGGCGAGGCGGGCGCCCCGCCGCCGCCCCCGCCGGAGCCCCCCACCCCGCCGGCTCCGCCCGCGCCACCGGCGCCTCCGGCCCCGCCGGCACCCAGGATGTGACGCCCAGTCGCCGCCAGAGGGAAGGACTCGTCATTGTTCAGAAAGTCTCGCTACAAACCCCTGTCATCGCGAGTCCTGCCGGAGGCGGGACGAAGCGATCCCGAGGTCACCTCGATGACCTCGGGATCGCCGCGTCGGCCGCTCGCCTCGCGAGCGGCCTCCTCGCGATGACACCCACGTTCATGGCCCAGGGTGAGCCCGCGGCTCATGAAGATTGCGAGGCCACGCAGCGGCCGAAGCAATCCCGCAGGCTGATACTACTTTGCGTTCAACCGTAATGTTTTGGCAGTGGCCAAGCATACGCGCGCAGGAGGCCCGTAGGGAACCACTGTCATCGCGAGTCCCGCCAACGGCGGGACGACGTGGCGATCTCGCCGAAATCCACGAGACTGCTTCGCCCCGCCACCGGCGGGGCTCGCAGTGACAGCGATTCCTCTACGACGGATGGCAAATCGGTATGAGGAGGGCCGCCGACACCACGATGTCCGGAGCCGTTCCGAGGACCTGCGGGATTGCGTCGTCGCCCGGCTGCGCCGGGCTCCTCGCAGTGACGGGGTCCCCCCACGAGCGACGGCGAACTCATTCGAGGCCCGTCGCCGTGCGGACCGGTCGGCTCCGAGCTAGACCTCGACCGGGAGGTCGCGGTCGGCGGCGTAGTGGTCCCACTCCTCCTCGAACATGAGCGAGGACATCCCGTTCATGCGGTCGAGGAAGATGATGCCGTCGAGGTGGTCGACCTCGTGCTGGATGACGCGCGCGTGGAACCCTGACGCCTCGAAGACGAGCGGCCGGCCGTCGGCGTCGTACGCCGCGACCTTGACGGCCGGGTGGCGGGCCACCAGCCCGCGCAGGCCGGGGACCGACAGACACCCCTCCCAGCCCATCTCGGTCGCCTCGCCGACGAGCGTGAGCGTCGGGTTGACCAGCACCCGCGGCGGCACCTCGTCGTGGTCGCCCTCGCCCGGCACGAAGTAGGCGAGCACCCGCACGTTCACGGCGATCTGCGGCGCCGCGAGGCCGACGCCGCTGTCCTCGAACATCGTGCGCACGAGGTCGCGCTCGAGGTCGCGCAGGAAGCGGGTCCCGAAGCGCTCGACCGGCACCGGCTCCGAGCGTTGCCGCAGCGCCGGGTGCCCGAGCCGCACGATCGTGCGGTGGCGGCCGTCGAGCGGACGGGTGGTCACGGCCGTCCCCGGCTCACTCGCAGCCGCACGAGCCGCTGCCGCAGCTGCACGACGGCGCTGCGTTCGGGTTGTCGACGACGAACCCCGCGCCGCGATCGTCGTCGACGAAGTCCACCGTCGCGCCCTCGAGGTACGGGGCCGACGCCGGGTCCACGAGAACCTTCAGCCCGGCGGACTCGACGACCGTGTCGCCCTCCTGCGCCTCGTCGAACGTGAAGCCGTACTGGAAGCCGGAGCAGCCGCCGCCCTGGACGAAGATGCGCAGCTCCTTGCCCTTCGCCTCGGGCATCTCCCCGGCGTAGAAGCGGACCTTGTCGGCCGCCTTGTCGGTCATGGTGAGCATCGTGTTCCCCCTCGGGGCGCAAACCGCCCCGCCATCGTCAACTTCGCCCCTGCCGGACCCTATTCCGGCCATCACGCCCCGTGCTCGGCGAGCCAGCGCTCGGCCTCGATCGCCGCCATGCAGCCGGTCCCGGCCGCCGTGACCGCCTGGCGGTACACGTGGTCCTGGACGTCGCCGCACGCGAACACGCCCTCGACCGAGGTGCGGGTCGAGTCCGGCCGGGTGACGATGTAGCCGGTCTCGTCGAGCTCGAGCTGCCCGGCGAACAGCTCGGTGTTCGGCCGGTGCCCGATCGCCATGAACACGCCCTGCACCGGCAGCGTCCGCCGCTCGTGGGTGCGCGTGTCCTCCAGCGTGACCGCGGCAACCCCCGTCGCGCGCGAGCCGGTGATGTCGGTGATCACCGCGTTCCACGCGAACTCGATCTTCGGGTTCGCCTTGGCGCGCTCCTGCATGATCCGCGAGGCGCGCAACTCGCCGCGGCGGTGCACCACCGTGACCTTGCTCGCGAAGCGGGTCAGGAACGTTGCCTCCTCCATCGCGGTGTCGCCCCCGCCGACCACGGCGATCTCCTTGTCCTTGAAGAAGAAACCGTCGCAGGTCGCGCACGCCGACACGCCGTACCCCATGAGCTCCTTCTCGGCCGGAATGCCGAGCAGGCGGGCCGACGCCCCGGTCGCCACGATGAGCGCGTCGGCCGTCACGACCCCGTTCTCCGCGGTCGTGACCGCGAACGGCCGCGCCGCCAGGTCGGCTCCGGTGACCGCGTCGAACACGGTCGTCACGCCGAAGCGCTCGGCCTGGGCGCGCATCTTCGCCATCAGCTCGGGCCCCTGGATCCCCTCGGGGAAGCCGGGGAAGTTCTCGACCTCGGTCGTGATCGTGAGCTGCCCCCCGGGCTGCATGCCGTCGATCACGAGCGGGGCCAGCTCGGCGCGGGCCGCGTACAGCGCCGCCGTGAGGCCGGCGGGGCCGGACCCGATCACCACCACGCGAAAGTGCCGCAACCCCCCG
>JAKAFI010000290.1 GCA_021818005.1 Acidobacteriota bacterium
CTATCGGCTCCCGCGGGAGACCATGAGGTCGAGGTCGTCCTTCAGGCTCTGCAGGTCCTCCTCGTGCTCGACCTCCTGCTCGAGGATCGTGAGCGCGAGGTTGTAGGTCACCATGTCCTTATCCTTGGTGACGTCCATCAGCTTCTTGTAGGCGCCGATCGCGCACTGCTCGCCGGTGATGTTCTGCTCCAGGATCACGGCCACGTAGGGGTCGTCGGGCGCGTCGTAGGCGCACGGGCTCGCGGCGAACCACTGCTTCGGGTCGGTGACCGGCGCGCCGCCGAGCTGGATGATTCGCGTCGTCAGCAGCGTCGCGTGGTTGAGCTCCTCGGTCGCGTGCAGCGTCAGCTCCGCCGCCACCGCGTCCTTCATCGGCCCCTTGATCAGCTTGGCGCCGAGCCAGTACTGGTAGTAGGCGAGCCACTCGCTGGCGTACGCCGCGTTGAGCAGGCCGAGCAGCTCGTCGACGTCCATGCCGATGATCGCGCGTCCCTTGGTCCCCATCGGTCCCTCCCCGGCCGCCACTGCGCGGACGGCCTCGTGCCTTCATTCTCCCTCATCCGCAAGTGGCCGAGCCGTCACCCACCTGAGCCGGCGGCGTACCCCTCGCGACTTGCAGCCTCGACGTCGCCAGGTTGCCTGGCATCGCCCACGACGCGGATCTCCGGCACCAGCGCGGCCAAACCTTCCGGCACCGGCCGAGACCTCAGGCCCGTCGCGACGAGGACCCAGTCGAACGCCGGCAGGCGCCGTTCGCCCTCGCCGCTGCGCAGGACGACGGCGTCGCGCTCGAAGCGAGCCACCGTGGTGCCGACCAGGGTGGTGACGGCGGGGTTCTCGGCGAGTCGCTTGAGCGCCAGGGTGCGGCTCACCTTTTCCATGTCCCGGGCGAGTTCGGGAAGCATCTCCACGATCGTGGGCTCGTACCCTTCCTGTGCCAGCGTCTCCGCCGCCTCGACCCCCACCATGCCGCCGCCCAGGACCAGCACGCTCTTTCCCGGCAGCCGCTTCCCCTCGAGGTAGAACTCGAGCGAGGCCAGGCGCGGCGTCTCGTCGAGCCCCGGGATCGGCGGTACCAGTTGCTCCGACCCCGCCGCCCAGATCAGCAGCTGGGGACGGACCTTCGCCAGGTACGCCTCGTCCACCGGCTGCCGGCACAGGACCGGGATCCGCTCCCGCTCCACCGCGCGCAACAGGGAGCGGAGCGGCCGTGCCATCGAACCTTTCCCCGGCGAGCGCGGCGCGGCGCGGAACGTCCCCCCCGGCTCGCTATCCGCCTCCGCGACGATCACCCCCTCGCCGTTCCACCACGCCGCCAGCGCCGCGGCCAGGCCGGCCGGCCCCGCCCCCGCGATCAGGATGCGCCGTTTCCCGGTGACGGGCGGTGCCGGCGGCCGCCCCACGGTCGGGTTGACGATGCACGACAACCCCTCGCCGCGGGCGACGTGCGCCAGGCACCCTTGCAGGCAGTAGCCGCACTCGAGGACCTCGTCGTACGCTCCCCGCTGCCACTTGGCGGGGAGCGACGGGTCGGCGACGAGCGGCCGCCCGAGCGCCACCGCGTCGATCAGCCCTTCCGTGAAGAGGCGGCGCACCCGCTCGGGATCGCCCATCCGTCCGGCCGCGATCAACGGCAGGCGGCTGGTCGCACGGAAGAAGCGCAGCGCCGCCTCCTGCGGGGCTTCCGGGAGGGAGCCGTGGTGGTAGTACCACGCCGGCGCGGTGCAGCTATCTCCCATGCCGACGTGGAGCGCCACCGCTCCGGCCTCCTCCGCCCGCGCGACCAGCGCCTGCAGTCGTTCCTCTGCGACCGCATCGGCGTTGAGCGGGCGCGTCACGCGCACCAGCAGCGGCAGGCGGCACGCGGAGCGCACGGCGGCGAACACCTCGGTGGCGAAGCGCAACGGCTCGCGACCGTACCCGTCGTCGCGGCGGTTGCTCTCGGGGAGGAGAAACTGCTGCAGCAGGTAGCCGTGGCCGGCCTGGATCTCGAGCGCGTCGAACCCCGCCGCCTCGGCGCGACGCGCCGCCTCGGCGAACGCGGCCACGATCGCCGCGATCTCGGCGGCGGCGAGCGCCCGTGCCTCGGTCCCCCGCGCCGGGCAGGAAACCGCTGACGGGGCGACCGGTGCGACGCCGGTCGCGGCCGGGTTGGCGGCTCGCCCGGCGTGGTTGAGGTTGAGGCACGCGCGGGCGCCGTGCTCGTGGATCGCCGCCGCGATCGTGGCGAGCCCTGCAATGCTGTCGGGCGTGTGAACGGCAAGCTGCTTCGGGTGTTCGCGTCCGTCGGCGGTGACGGCGACCGGCTCGATGATGATGAGGCCGGCGCCGCCGGCCGCCACGCGGCGGTAGAGGTGCAGGTGCCGCTCGGTCACCGCACCCTCGGTTGTGCCGTACGCGGTCTTCACCGGCGCCATCACGAAGCGGTTGCGCAGTTCGAGGTGATCCAACGTCCAGGGTGCGAACAGTCTGTCCATCGCGGTCACCGCGGCGTTTCGGTTCGGCCCGCCTGCTTCTTGAGGTACGCCAGGTGGTGGGCCGAGCCTTCCCGTACCATTGCCTTGCCGCACTTCGGACAGCGCTCCTCCCGACACGGCACCCCGGGCTCGTGCGGCTTGGTGGTGTGGCATGCGAGGCAGATGCAGTTCCCCTGAGCCCCCATCCCACGCTGGTTTTGCACCGTGTCCTCCCTTCCTACTCGTTCAACCGCTGCCACAGACGACGGAGGTCATCGGCCGCCGCAGCCGCCGTCTCCACCACCGTCAGCCCGGCGATCTGCGCCGCTGTCACGCCGCCGTCGTAGCGAATGCGGCCGACCGCGCGCGCCCCCGCGGCACGGGCCCGTTCCTCGATCTGCGCCGCCATCTCCGGGTCGAGGTCCCACTTGTTCACGCACACCGCCGCGGGGATGCGAAAGTGGTTCGCCAGCGCCAGCACGCGGTCGAGGTCATGCGCTCCGGCAACGGTCGGCTCCGTGACGATCAGCACCAGATCGGCGCCGGTCACCGCGGCGATCACCGGACACCCGATCCCCGGCGGACCATCCACCAGGACGAGATCCTCCCCCAGCTCCTCGGCGACCCGGCGCGCCTCGTGCCGCACGATCGAGACGAGCTTGCCGGAGTTCTCTGCCGCCACCGCCAATCGGGCGTGGACCATCGCCCCGCACCGCGTCTCGGACTCCATCCACGCGCCACACACGGTCTCGGTCAAATCGATCGCGGACTCGGGGCAGAAGCGGACGCACACGCCGCACCCCTCGCAGGCCAGCGGATCGACGGCGTACTGCGTCGCGCCAGCGGTGTCTGCGGACACCCGCACCGCGTCGAAGCGGCAGAGCGAAGCGCATTCTCCGCAGCCGTTGCACGCTTCCGGCCGGATCGCGGCCAAGTGGCCGCCCGCGACCTCATGGCGGGCGCTCCGACTGGGAGCGAGGAGGAGGTGCAGGTCCGCGGCGTCGACGTCGCAGTCGGCGACCACGCAGCGCCCGGCCAACACCGCCAAGGCAGCGGTCACGCTCGTCTTGCCGGTGCCCCCCTTGCCGCTGATCACGGCCACCTCTCTCATGCGCATCTCCCGGCCAGCCCGAGCAGGCCGAGGTGGAGACCGCGCAGGACCGCGCCGAGCTCGGGGCGCACCTCGAGAGCCGGCACGCCGCGGGCGTACGCCTCGGCGATGCGGCGGTCGTCCGCGATCTCCGCGATGATCGGGATCCCCTGATGGCGGCAGTAGGCGTGGACGCGCTCATCGCCGACGCCGACGCGGTTGATCACGACGCCGAACGGGGTCTGCAGCCGGCGCAGCGTCTCCACCGCCAGCTCCAGGTCGTGCAAGCCGAACGGCGTCGGTTCGGTGACGAGCGCGACCGCGTCCGCGCCGGTCACCGCTGCGACCATCGGGCACGAGGTGCCGGGGGGCGCATCCACGACCGTCGTCGCCGCAGGCTGCGCCGCCGCCTTGACCGCCCGGATCAACGGCGACACCAGCGCCACGCCGACGTCGAGCCGCCCCTGGACCAGCGAGATCGCCCCGCTCGTGCAGGTCTCGACCACGCCG
>JAKAFI010000291.1 GCA_021818005.1 Acidobacteriota bacterium
TTAGTCTCCGGCGGTCCGCAACGCCATGCCCACGGCGACGGCCATCGAGGGCGCATGGCGGTTCAGCCACTCGGGCGGAAACTGGCTTTCCGAGTACGCGATCTCGCGGAACGGGTTCATCACCTCGACGCGGGCGCCGAGGCGCTCGCGCAGCACACCGTCGAGGTTGAGGACCTGGCACGCGCCGCCGGCGAGGGCGATCTCCTCGACGTGGTCGTGGCTCGAGGTCGTGTAGAAGAACTCGAACGTCTTCTGCAGCTCGGCGGCGAGGTCCTCGCTCACGCCGTTGAGCACCCCGAGGATCGTCTGCGGGGTGTGGTCGCCGAGCTGCTCGCCGGTCTTCACCGCCTCGGCCTGCTCGCGGGTCAGGTTCAGCTCGCGCTGGATCGCCTCAGTGTAGGCGTTGCCGCCGAAGACGATGTCGCGCCAGAACACCGAGGCACCGCGCGCCAGGATGTTCACGTTCATGATGTGGGCGCCGATGTTGACGAGGGCGAGCACCTTGCCCGCGGTCTCCCCGTAGTTGAGCTCGTATGCGTTCTGCAGCGCGAACACGTCGACGTCGACCAGCGCCGGCACCTTGCCGAGCTGCGAGACGATGCCGGTGTAGTCCGCGATCCGGTCCTTCTTGGCGGCGACCAGGAGGACGTCCATCGTGTCCCCGTCGCCGCCGAGCGGCACGTAGTCGAGCTTGACCTCGTTGACGTCGAACGGCAGGTACTGCTCGGCCTCCCAGTGGATCGACTCGGCCAGCTCGGCCTCGGACATCGCCGGGACCGAGATCTTGCGGATCGCCACCGAGATCCCGGACAGCGACACCCCGAACCCCGGGTTCTTGACACCCTGTTCCTGGACCAGCCGCTGGGCGACCTCCACCACCAGCGAGGAGTCCATGACGGTGCCCTCGACGATCGCCTCCGGGGACAGCGGCGCGTGACCGGCGTGCAGCAGGGAGTACTTGCCGTTCTTGCCGGCCTTCAACTCGACGAGTTTGATTGCGGACGAACCGATGTCGAGCCCGACGATCCCTTTCTTCTTTCCTAGCCGCACGGTTCCTAGCCCCCTCTGTACGTTTCTACCTGTCCCCGCTAAGGTGGAAGTGTAGCTCTCATCCTTTTGACGCTAATGTAACCATGCTCCTTTGCAATGTCAAGGACGCGCCATGAGCCTGGGAGCTTGGCAAACTCCACGTCGGGTGGTAGACTTTGCAGCCCTCACGCGAGGGAGGGAGGATGTATGGCCCGGATTTGCGAGGTTTGCGGCAAGGGAAGTCAGCTCGGCAACACGATCAGCCATGCCCACAACGTCTCCCGCCGTGAGTGGCGGCCGAACCTGCACGAGGTGCGCGCGCTCGTCAACGGACGCACGGTCCGGCTCAAGGTGTGCACGCGCTGCCTGCGCTCCGGCAAGGTGGTCAAGTCCGTCCACTAGGCGCACGCGGACACGACCCCGCCAGAGCGGGGCAAGGTTCAAGAGGGCAAAGGGCAGAGGGAAGACGACCCGCGTCGTTCCTCTTCCCTTTGCCTTTTGACGTCTGGTCGTCTCTGCGGACCTCTGACCCCTGACCCCCGACCCCTGTCTCTCCGACCCGCGCCGTCTCCGCCGGTCCCGCCTCACAGCGCGCGCAGCCGCCGCGCCGGCGTCGTGAGGCTCACGTCGACCGACGTCACGCCGGCGATGTGGCGCAGCGCCGCCAGCACCCTCTCGAGGTGGCCGCGCCCGCTCACGTCGACGACCAGGTCCGCGGTGCCCAGCCTGTCCTCGTTGGTCGCGAGGTGGCAACTGCGGATGTCGGCCCCCTCGCCGTTGGCCGCCTGCGAGAGCGCGGCCAGCATCCCGGAACGGTCCTCGAACCCCACGTGCACCGGCACGGCGAACGCGCCGGTGACCCCGCCCCACTCGACCTCGACCTCGCGCTCGGAGGTGAACAGGAGCTTGCGGACGTTGGGGCAGTTCGCCGCGTGCACCGCGACGCCGCGCCCGCGCGTGACGTAGCCCACGATCTCGTCGCCCGGGAGCGGGTTGCAGCACTGCGCGCGGTAGGTCAGGAGATCGCGCTCGCCGCGCACGACGATCACGGCGCTCTCGGCCGCGACGCGCGCCCGCCCCGGCGGGGCGGCGACGGGGGCCGGGGCCTTCGTGCGCGCGTACGGCGCCAGCACGTCGCGCAGCGCGAGGCGGCCGAAGCCGATCGCGGCGAGGAGGTCCTCCTCCTTGCCGAAGCCGTGGTCGGAGGCGAGCTTCGCCATCCGCCCGTCGTCGCGGAACTCCTTCACCGCCAGGCCCAGCTTGCGGCACTCGCGGTCGAACAGGCGCTTCCCCGCCTCGACCGCCTCCTCCTTCTCGCCGCGGTTGAGCCAGGCGCGGATCTTGTTCTGCGCCCGCCCGGTCACCGCGATGTCGAGCCAGTCGCGGCTCGGGACCTGGCTCGTCGAGGTGAGGATCTCGACGATGTCGCCGTTGGCGAGCGGGGTGCGCAGCGGCACCAGCTTGCCGTTGATGCGAGCGCCGACGCAGTGGTGCCCGACCTCGGTGTGGACGCGGTAGGCGAAGTCGATCGGGGTCGCCCCGCGCGCGAACGCGAACACCTCCCCCTTGGGGGTGAAGGTGTAGACCTCCTCGGGGTAGAGGTTGAGCTTGAGCGAGTTCAGGAAGTCGCGCGGGTTCTCCTGGTGCCCCTCGACGAGGCCGTGCAGCCACGACACCCGTTCGGCGTCGTGGCCCGGTCCCCGCCCCTCCTTGTACAGCCAGTGGGCGGCGATGCCGCGCTCGGCGATCTCGTCCATGTCGCGGGTCCGGATCTGGACCTCGAACGGCTGCCCCTCGGGGCCGATCACCGAGGTGTGCAGCGACTGGTACGCGTTCGGCTTCGGCATCGCGATGTAGTCCTTGATGCGGCCCGGCACCGGGCGCCACAGCTGGTGGATCAAGCCGAGAGCGGCGTAGCAGTGCGGCACGGTGTCGACGATCAGCCGGAAGGCGAGGAAATCGTAGACGCGGTCGAGGCCGATCCCCTGCCGGCGCAGCTTTGTCCAGATCGAGAACAGGTGCTTGATCCGGCCCTTCACCTCGGCCGGGATCGAGTTCTCCTCCAGGATCCCGGTGATCGTCTCGCGGATCTGGGCGATCAGCGAGGCCGCCACCTCCTCGCGCTGCCGCAGCTCCTCGCTCAGGCGGCGGTAGTCATCGGGGTGCTGGTACGACAGCGCCAGGTCCTCGAGCTCGGCCTTCATCCGCCCCATGCCGAGGCGGTGCGCGATCGGGGCGTAGATCTCCATCGTCTCGGCGGCGATCCGCTTGCGCCGGTCCTCGGGGAGGAAGCCGAGCGTCCGCATGTTGTGCAGGCGGTCGGCGAGCTTGACCAGGATCACGCGCACGTCGGCGATCGACGCCAGCAGCATGCGGCGCACGTTCTCGGCCTGCGCGGCCTCGCGCGCGGCGTACGACTGCTCCATCGTGGTGATCTTGGTGAGCGCCTTGACCAGGCCGGTGATGCGCTCGCCGAACTGCTTCTCGAGCTCCTCCTCGCTCACCCACGTGTCCTCGAGCAGGTCGTGGAGCAGCCCGGTGGCGATCGCGACCTCGTCGAGGTGCATCTCGGCGAGGATCCGCGCCACCTCCAGCGGGTGCACGAGGTACGGCTCGCCGGACACCCGCACCTGGCCGCGGTGGGCCATCGCGGAGTAGACGTAGGCGCGGCGCAGGAGATCCTCGTCGCAGTCTGGGTTGTAGCCAGAGACGATTTCGAGGATGTCCTCGAAGCGGGGGAGCGCTTCCGTCACCCGACCATTCTACTCGTGGGCCGACGCTCTCGGGCCGCCGAAGTGGAGAGTTCAGAGTTGAGAGTGAAGAGTTGAGCGACGATAACCTGGCGGCGCCGCATGCCGCCGAGTCGTCAACTTTTCACTCTTCACTCTTCACTTTTCACTCTGCACCCATCCCCTACGATCCCTCTTCCAAGCCCGGGGGTCCGGAGCCCGGTCCTTGCGGACCACGGACCACGGACCCCGGACCACGCCCTTCCTACTTGCGCCG
>JAKAFI010000292.1 GCA_021818005.1 Acidobacteriota bacterium
CGAGGGAGAGCACGACCGGCACGGCGACGAAGACGACGCCCTCGACGAACGCCACGGCGTACCTGGCCCACGGGAACGGCCGCGCCGGCGCGCCGCGCGCGGCGCCGCGGTGCGCCGCGAGGGCGGAGACGAACACCCCGACCGAGGCGACGTAGATCCCGACGCACAGCTTGCACAGCGACCCGACGCGCAGCAGAGCGATCGCGAAGTACGCGATCGAGACGAGGACCGGGAGCAGGGTGGCAGCGACGAGGAAGCGCGTCTCGTCGGGATCGGCGGCCGCGCGCCGCGCGAGGAGGTCGGCGGCGCGGAAGAGGAGGTAGGCGAACACCGAGAGCGCCGCGAGCGAGATCGGGATGCCGCCCCAGGTCGAGGCGCGGAACACCGCCGAGTACGGACTCATCAACACGGCGTGACAACCGCTGGTGCCGGTCGTGTCGGGGGCGCCGAGGCCGGGTACGAACGAGCAGGTCACCGAGTGGACCTGGCGGTCGAGGAACGCGATGAAGTCCGCGGTCGAGACGGCGGCGAACACCGTGCCGACCAGTGCGAACAGCGCCAGCGCGACGACGGCGCCAGAACGGGGTTGGCTCATGGTCTCGGCCCTCCAGCCACACGCATCGTCGGGAGAACTGGGTCGGTCACTCGGGGAATCGTAGCACCGGCCGAGCGTGGGCCCAAGGCGGCGCGGGGCGCCGCGCCGCCGACCGCGATCCCTGCCGTGACCGCCTGAGCCGGCGCGAGTTGCGGCACGGCACCCGGCCCGGGCGCATGCTAGAATGCGCCGCTTTTGCGTGTCGGTAGGCGCGCGTGGAGGTGACGTGGAACCGCTGGAGACGTTGCGGGCGCACCGGCGTGGGAAGCTCGAGGAGTTGCGTCGGCGCGGCCTCGACCCGTTCCCGCCCCGGTTCCCCGTGGACGGGCGGGTGAGCGAGGTGGTGGCGCGGTTCGCCGCGTGCGACGCGGCGGCGCTCGACGCGGCGCCGGTGCGCGTCCGCGTCGGCGGCCGCGTCACCGCGATCCGGGGCCACGGCAAGGCGGCGTTCCTCGACCTCGCCGACGGCGATGCGCGCATCCAGGCGCACCTCAAGCGCGACGTGCTCGGTGACGAGGCGTTCGCGTTGCTGGAGACCCTCGACCTCGGCGACTTCTGGGGGGTCGAAGGCACGCTGTTCCGCACCAGGACCGGCGAGCTGACCGTGCGCGCCGAGACCGTCACGGTGCTCGCCAAGGCGTTGCAGCCGTGGCCGGAGAAGTGGCACGGCCTCACCGACCGCGAGCTGCGCGCCCGCCAGCGCTACCTCGACCTCGCCACCAACCCGCACTCGCGCAAGGTGTTCCTCGCCCGCGCCGCGACCGTGCGGGCGATCCGCTCGTTCCTCGACGCGCGCGCCTTCATCGAGGTCGAGACCCCGATGATGCACCCGATCCCCGGCGGCGCCAGTGCGCGCCCGTTCGTGACGCACCACAACACGCTCGACCTCGATCTGTTCCTGCGCATCGCCCCCGAGCTCTACCTCAAGCGCCTGGTGGTCGGGGGGTTCGAGCGGGTGTACGAGATCAACCGCAACTTCCGCAACGAGGGGATCTCGACCCACCACAACCCCGAGTTCACGATGCTCGAGTTCTACTGGGCGTACGCCGGCTACGAGGACTTGATGGCGCTCACCGAGGAGATGCTGACCGGGATCGCCGAGACGGTGGCCGGCACCGTCGCGCTGCCGTGGGGCGGGACGACGATCTCGCTGGCGCGGCCGTGGCGGCGCCTGGCGATGCGCGACGCGGTGCTGGCGTACTCCGACCTCGCGCCCGAGGACCTCGGGGAACGCGCCCGCCTCGAGGCGGCGGCACGGCGTCACGAGATCGCCGACGTCGCCCGCCTCTCCTCCGGCAAGCTGCTCGCCGAGCTGTTCGAGGCCACGGCCGAGGCGAGACTCTCCGATCCGACGTTCGTCACCGACTTTCCGGCGGACATCTCGCCGCTCGCCAAGCGCAAGCCCGGCGAGCCGGACCTCACCGAGCGCTTCGAGCTGTACGTCGCCGGCATGGAGCTCGCGAACGCGTTCACCGAGCTCAACGACCCCGACGACCAGCGCGCGCGCTTCGAGGAACAGGTGCGCCTCGGCGGCGGCGTGGTCGACGAGGACTACGTGGCCGCGCTCGAGCACGGGATGCCGCCGACGGCCGGCGAGGGGATCGGCATCGACCGCCTGGTCATGATCCTGACCGACTCGCACTCGATCCGCGACGTCATCCTGTTCCCCCTGCTCCGCCCGCGCGAGGGCTGATGGCCGGGGCGCGGCGCTCAGAGCGGAACGCTGACGGCTGCAGGCGGCGGCTGGCTCGCGGTCGGGTGCGCCCGCTCGCGGGCGGGAGCGGCGCGTGAGCGTGCTCGGCTTCCTCGCGTGGCGGTACCTGGTCGGGCTCGGGCGTCGCACGCACGTCGCCACCGTGAGCGCGATCTCGTTCGGGGCGATGGCGCTCGGCGCCGCGGCGCTGGTCGTCACGCTGGCGCTGCTCGAGGGGTTCCAGGCCACGATCAGGGCGCAGCTCGCCGAGGCCGGGGTGCACGCGGTGCTGCGGCCGACGAGCGGGCGCACGCTGCCCGGCGGCGACTGGCTCGCCGAGCTGCGCGCGCGCCATCCGGAGCTCGAGGTGCGCGCCTCGAGCGGCGGCGCGGTGTGGTGCCTGGGCGGGGACGCCGCGGTCCCGGCCGAGCTGGAAGCGGTGGACGGCCTGTCCCGCGTGGAGGTCAACCGGGTGCTGGCGGCGCAGCTCGGCGTCGGCGCCGGCTCGGAGCTGACGATCGCGAGCCCGAAGCTGGTGCTGACGCCGCTCGGCCCGATGCCGATGCGGCGCCGCGTGGCGGTGGCGGCGGTGAGCGCGATGCGGCCCGGGGACGACCGCGCCGTGGTGCTCGTCCCGACGCGGATCGGCGCCGCGCTGCTCGACCTCGGCGCCCCGAACACGGTGGAGCTGCGCGCCAAGGACGTGACGCAGGCGTGGCGGGTGGCATCGGTTGTGCAGGCTGAACTCCCCAAGGGGGTCGAGGTCGTGTCGTTCGCCGAGCTGAACCGACCGCTGCTGGCCGCGCTGACGCTGGAGCGCGCGATGATCGGTTTCGGGGTCGCGCTGGTGATGGCGGTCGCCGCCCTCAACCTGCTGTGCAACCTGGCACTCCTCGCGGCCGAGAAGCGCGCCGATGTGGCACTGCTGGCGGCGATCGGCCTCCCGGCGGCGCGGATCCGCCGGCTGTTCGTCGCGCTCGGGCTCGGGGTCGGCGCCCTCGGCGGCGTGCTCGGCACCGTCGTCGGCGGCGTCGGGGCGTGGCTCCTCGACCGCACGCGGGCGCTGCCGCTGCCGCGCGGCGTCTTCATCGTCTCGCACGTGCCGTTCCGCGTGACCCCCGGCGCCGTCGCGACCGTGCTCGCCGTGTCGCTCGCGGCGGCGCTGCTGGCGTCGCTCGCCCCGGCGCGCGCCGCCGCCCGCCGCAACGTCCTCGAGGGCCTGCGCTATGAGTGATGCGCTCGTGATCGCCCGCGGCGTGCGCAAGGGGTACGGGAGCGGTGAGCGCCGGGTGGAGGTGCTGCGCAACCTCGACCTCGTGGTGGCCAGGGGCGAGATGCTGGCGGTCGCCGGCCCCTCGGGGGTCGGCAAGAGCACCCTGCTGCACCTGCTCGGGCTGCTCGACCGCCCGGACGGCGGCGAGCTGCGCCTGTTCGGCAGCGACGTCGCGGCGCTTTCGGTGGAGGAGCGGGCGCGCTGGCGCAACCGGCGCATCGGCTTCGTGTTCCAGTTCCACGCGCTGCTCCCGGAGTTCACCCTCGAGGAGAACGTCGCGATGCCGCTCCTGATCGCCGGTCAGCCGCGGCGGTCGGCGCTGGCGGCCGCCGCGGAGCAGATCGCCGCGGTCGGTCTCGAGCACCGCCGCACCCACTTTCCGGACGAGCTGTCGGGAGGAGAGCAGCAGCGCGGGTCGGTAGCGCGGGCGCTGGTCGCCGCCCCCGAGC